>JANWHL010000270.1 GCA_025450405.1 Ktedonobacterales bacterium | reverse complement strand
GCGCGTGGCATCAGGCATGCCAATCCGGTACTTTGTGCCCGATGACGTCGCGCGGTATATCCATGATCATGGTCTATATCGCCCAGCGAATCGCGGTCTTGCGGCCGAGTCGCACATGGTGACCGGCTCCGGAGGCATGGCTGGCTCGACGCCGGCCGAGCCAGCGGCTGAGCGGGAGGTCGGGTTGTGAAGTACGCGGATCTCGGGCTCAACGACCGGGTGCGTCTGCGCAAGCCCCACCCTTGCGGCGGGACGGATTGGCGTGTGGTGCGGCTGGGAGCGGACATCGGACTGAAATGCGAGCGCTGTGGGCGGCGGGTGCTGCTGCCACGCAGCGAGGCGGAGCGGCGGATCAAACAGATGTTGAGCCGAGGCACCGATGAGGGCGCCGCGGGAGCCAGTTCGGACGTGGGCGCGGCGGGAAGCGTGACCAGGTCAGCCGGCGGGAGGCGCCATGGGCAGGGCTGAGCGGAGCGGCGAGGAGCTGCTCACCCCGGATCCGGACACGCCGATGACCAAGGGCGCGCATGGAGCCGAGGGGTGGAGAGATTCCGTGGACAGCGGGCAGGGCAACGGGCAGGGCAACGGCGTGGGCACGCGGCGCGGGCACGCGCAGCCTGCCGGTTCCGTGTCGTACACGTCCGCGACCGGTGACCTGGGGGCCGAGCCCGCGGCGCCCGGACGTCAGGCGTCCGCCGCACGGCGCGTGACGGGGCCGAACACCGTGCCGCTGGCGGCGCGCGAGCGTGGCAAGGGTTTCCGCTCGGTGCTGCGCAACAAGTATTTCCTGCGGCTGTGGATGGCGCAGTTGATCTCGCAGACGATCATGAACGCCGCCAACTACGGTATCATCGTGCTGATCGCGACGAATAGCCGGTCGGTGACGGCCACCGGCGGCGCGATCATTTCGTTCAGCCTGCCCGCCGCCATCTTTGGCGCGCCGGCCGGTGTGGTGGTGGATCGGTTCGACAAACGGCGCGTGCTCTGGATGAGCAACGCGCTGCGGGCGGTGGCCACCGTTGGATTCGTCGTCTCACTCTTCATCGATACCAACGCGCTGATCCCGGTGTACGTGCTGACCTTCTTCATCTCGCTGGTCGGGCAATTCTTCGCCCCGGCCGAAGGGGCCGCGATTCCACTGCTGGTGCACGAGGACGAGCTGGTCAATGCGCTGGCGCTCTTCAACATCACCTTCACCCTCTCGCAGGCGCTCGGCCTGATCATTCTGGGGCCGCTGGTGCTGGCGGCGCTGCCGGCTTTTGGGGTCGGGACCTTTGGGGGCCACGCGGTCCAGATCTCGCAGGTGCAGAGCCTCTTCCTGCTCGTGAGTCTGCTGTACGTGGTCTGCGCGGTGCTCGTGGGGCTGATCCCTCGTTCCCGGCTGGTCAACCGCGGGGTCCACGCCGGGCCCCACACGCTGGCCCACGAGGGCGAGCGCATTCGCGGCATCTGGACGGGCATCTGGGACGCGTGGACCTTTATCCGCCGCGAGAATGGGCTGTTGGGGGCGGTCATCCAGCTCTCGCTGGCGGGCACGGTGGTGGCGGTGGTGGCCATGATCGCGCCGCAGTTCGTCGAGGACTTTTTCCACCGGCCGGCCCAGCTCGCGGCGCTGGTCTTCATCCCCGCCGGGGTGGGGCTCGTCCTTGGTTCGGCGTTCATCCCGCACCTGGTCAAGGTCTCGCATCGTGGCTCGCGGCATTCGGTGCTGATCGGTTTGGGAACGGGGGCGCTGGCCGGGGCGGTCCTCTTGCTCACGTTCGTCCACTGGGCGGCGCACACCGCCCGGCCAAACACCTGGTATCATTCGTGGGTCTACATCATCGTGGTGCTGGTGCTGACCTTCATCATCGGGTTGGCGCTGGATCTCGTGAATGTGCCCGCGCAGACCGTGTTGCAGGAGCGCTCGCCCGATTGGATCAAGGGTCGCGTGCTGGCACTCCAGATCATGATGCTCAATGTCGCCACGGTGCCCGTCGTCTATTTCATGGGGCGCGCGGCGGATGCCTGGGGGCTGCCCCCCGCGATGAATCTGATGGCCGTGGGGGTTCTGGTGGCCGGGTTCGGCAGCATCGTCTATGGCGCGCGCCGGGCGCGCCGCGCGCGCGTGGTGAGCCGACCGGTGGCCCAGCGCACCCGGGTCGCGGCGAATGTGCTCGCCGCGGGCGATCTCGCTGGACGGGATCGTCCGACGCGGGAGCACTCCGGGCGCACGGCCAACCGGCCCGGGCCGGGCGAGGCGCCGCGGTCGTTTCCTCTGGAACCACACAAGGATGATCCGGTAGAGTTATAATGGCCTGACAGAAGCGCTCGCACGTGATCGCCGGACGGGGACACGGGGGCGGGATGGGCGCGATGAGCCGGATGGGGCGGCCGGAGAAAGGCGGGGGTGGATGCGGGATCTGAGCCACGGCAGGCGGCGAACCTCCGCGCGCGATCTCGCGTCCGCGCGGGGGCTGGGCGCGCGCGCGCGCCGGCCGCGGCGGGTGGTCCGAAAGCGCGTCGTGCCGGACACCGCGCTCCAGATGGTGGATCCCCGGCACATTCTGGTCGGCCTGCTCTGCCCGATCGGCGACACGCTCTTCGCGACGCCCGCGCTGGCGGCGCTGCGGCGCCGTTTCCCACGGGCGCGGATCACCGCCCTAGTCTATCGGAGCAACGCCGGCATCCTGGCTGGGAATCCCAATGTGGACGCCTGTGTGCTGGCGGCGCCGGGGGACGATGTCGCCCCGCTCGTGCGGCTGGCGCGCGGTGTGGGGATGCTCCAGCATGGCGACTATGACCTGATGGTAAGCTTCTCGCCGGCGGCGTCGTTCGTCGGCTGGCTGGCAGGTGTGCCGCGCGGGGCGCGGCTGATCATGCCGCGGCATTGGTGGCTGCTGGGCGGCCGGAACCCGGACTATCGCCGGCGCCACGCGGTGGATCACTACCTGGACGTGGTGCGTCCGCTGCTGACGGAGGAGGTTTCCGACGAGGAGCGCCTGCCGCGTGTCTACCTGGCGCGACAGGACCGGGCGGCGGCACGGCGGATCCTGCGCGCGAACGGGCTCTCGCCCGCCAATCTGTTGGTGGCGATGCACGTGGGCGGGGAAGGATTTGGGGGGCGCAAACGTTGGAGCACCGAGCGCTTCGCCGCGGTGGGCCGCCACCTGGTGGAGACCTTTGGCGCGCGCGTGCTGCTGCTGGGTGGACCAGCCGATCTGCCGTTGGCGGCGGAGGTGGCGGCGGAGATGCCGCGCGGGGCGGTGGTGTTGGCCGGGCAGACGAGTCTGCTGGAGACAGCGGCGCTGGTCGAGCGGAGTGTGCTCTTCGTCGGCAACGATTCCTGCCCGCTGCACATCGCGGCGGCGGTGGGGACGCCGACGGTGGGCATCTATGGCCCGTCGAGCGTTGAGCAGTTCCACCCGATCGGACCGGGGACGAATCCGCACCGCGTGCTCTCGGCTGACCTGCCCTGCGGGCCGTGCTTTCAGTTCGTGGGCAACACGCCCCCGTGGGTCCCCAACGCCTGCCACTCGTACGCGTGCCTGAAGGCCATCCGGGCGGAGCAGGTGATCGAGGCGGCGGCGGCGCTGCTGGCGGACACGACGCGGGCGGACACGACGCGGGCGGACGGCGCGGATTCGGGCACCAAGGGCCCGGCCACGGGCGACGCCGCGGGGGGGCGCCGGCCGGCGGCCGGCGCCAGGCGCTGAGGGCGCTACTCGTCGCGCCACGTGCGCTCGACGCGCGCGCCGTTTGGGGTGATGGTGACGCGGTAGACGTCCGGATTGGTCATGGCTGACCACTCCACAAAGCCATAGTGCGGATCAAAGTCATGGAGGAGCAGGGTGGCGAGATTGCCGTGCGTCATCGCGGCCACCACGGCGGGTGAGCCGGCGAGCGCGTCGTGGACGGCCGCCATACCGCGCGCCGTGGCCTCGCGGCTGGACTCGCCGCCGGGATAGTGGAGGTCCGGGTCCGTGAAGGTGGCGCGCAGGCACTCGCGCCAATCGGGCAGCGCACTGGTGCTCAACACGCGCTCGACGAGGCGCTTATCGGTCGCGACCGTGATTCCCAGGCGTGCCGCCAGCGGCGCGATGGAGTCCAGCGCGCGCCGGTACGGGCTCGACACGATGCGCCCGATCCCCGCCGGGGCGAGGAAGTCGGCGAGCCGCTCGGCCCGCGCGATGCCCGCGGGCGTCAATGGCGCGTT
This sequence comes from Ktedonobacterales bacterium, assembly GCA_025450405.1. Lineage (GTDB taxonomy): Bacteria > Chloroflexota > Ktedonobacteria > Ktedonobacterales > JADMIN01 > JANWHL01. Next base: position 3,474 of record JANWHL010000270.1, on the reverse strand, counting down.
GGACGCCTGGCCCGCCGCGTCGCTGTGGCGGACGATGTAGAGTGTTTGGGCCATCCGTCTTGCTCTCCGGGGGGGTGAGGGTTGGCGGGATCGGGGGTGTGTTCCGCCGGGCGCGGGCGTGGCTTCGACGGCGATTTCGGCCGCGCGGTGGCGTGTGACGGCCTGGCCAGCGGCGGAACGGCCTGGACGGGCGCCGTCTGGGCGGGCGTGGCCTAGGTGGAATCCACGTGGGCGAGCCCGGCGGGCGCCGGTTCCCGGCGCCGCACGTTCAGGACGCCGGGGACGGACCGAAGGCCGGTCAAGAGCGCGGCGAGCAGGTGGGGCTCCCGGATTCTGACGGCGGCGCGGAGTGACGCGCGATTGGGCATGTCCTGGAAGCTGCTCTCGACCATCACGGCGCCGTGATCGGCGATGGCGGCCACAAGGTTGGCCTGGAAGTCGGGTCGGGGCAGGCCAAGGACCTCGATGGTGACCCGATAGCCCGCGGGTCCGGCTTCGAGGTGATAATCGGTGCCCAGGTCCACACGGCGGCCGGGTTGGCCGGCGAGCGCCTGGCTGAGGAATGGGCACGCGGACCGATGGATGGCGATGTAGCCGCCCCTGGCGACATAGCCCGTCACCGCGTCGCCGGGCAGGGGCTCGCAACAGCCGGCAAGCTGGACATACACGCCCGCGAGATCGGCGGAGGTCGAGGTGGGCCGGCTCGGCGGGGTGGGCCGCATGGAAGTTGGCCCGGGAATGGCTGGCGAGGGCGGGCCTGGCCTGAGGTGGGTGGCGGCGGGGTCCAGGGACGGAGGCTGGAAGCGCTCGATCACATGCCGGTGCAGCGTCGCGGTGGGGATGCGGTAGCTGCCGATGGCGACCAGGAGAGCGTCGGCATTGCGCCGGTCGCAAGCATTGGCGAGTCCCTGGATCTCATCGTCGGAGAGGTCGTCCACGTTGCGCGGCGGATCGAGGAGGCGGAGCTCGCGGTTGAGCCGATCGCGCCCCCGGCGGAGTGAGTGGTCGTTGTCATGGGCGCGCAGGTAGCGGAGGATATGGTGGCGGGCGCGTTTGGTGCTGGCATCGTCGAGCCAGGCATGAACCGGGTGCGCCTCCTTGCGGGTGACGATCTCCACGATGTCGCCGTCGCGCAGGGGATAGTCCAGCGGCACGGGGCGGGCGGGTTGGCCGCTCGCGTCCGCGCGCGCGTGGATGTGGACCTCGGCACAGTGATTCCCGATGTCGGTGTGGATGTGGTACGCGAAGTCCAGCGCGGTGGCCCCCACCGGCAGCGTGCGGGGCGCGCCATCCTTAGTGGTGACGGTGACCGACGGCACGCAGGCGGCGTCGCCGGTGACGTTGGTCAGGTGGCCGCCGGGCGTTTGGCGCGGCTGGCGAATCAGGTCGTGCCAGTGGACGACCCGGTTGGCATGATCCTGGGCATCGCGGAACGTGTAGAGCGCGTCGTCGCCGAACTGTTTGTAGACCCAGTGCATCCCGTATTCGGCCACATGGTGCATCTCGGGCGTGCGGATCTGGACCTCGACGATCCGGTTATCCAGACAGGTGACGGAGGTGTGAAGCGACTGGTAGCCATTGCGCTTGGGCGCCCCGATGTAATCCTTGATCCAATCGGTGAGCGGCGGCCAGATGCTGTGGACATGTGAGAGCGCGAGGTAGCACTCTTCCATGGTGGGCACAACGATGCGCAGGGCCAGGATGTCGTTGAGCTGAGAGGTGTCAAGCGTACGCGTCTTTTGCATCTTCTTGTGGATGCTCGAGAGGTATTTGGCGCGCCCACTGACTTCCGCCTGGATGCCATGCGCGGTCAGCTTCTCGTGGATCGTCTCGCGGATGCGCGCGACGTAGTCGTTCCAGGCATCCCGGTCCATCGCGAGCGATTCGCTGAGCCAGCGGAAGCGTGCCGGCTTGAGGATCGCGAAGGCGTGGTCGCCCAGCTCGCCCTCCAGCCGGCTCATGCCCAGGCGACCAGCGATTCGGGAGTAGAGGCGCTCGGTGTCGTGGGCCAGGGTCTGGCATTCGTCGGCCGACCATTCGGCGGGGAGGGCGCCCGTCTGATGTGGGGCCTGGCGCGCGGTGCGGTGGCGGTCAAATACCTCGTGGACCATGCGCATGAGCTGGAGGCGCTCGGCCAGGTGGAAGACCAACACGCGCGGGTCATTCTCGGTCGCGGCCAGCCACTCGCGGAATGGACCAGCATCCACGCGATCTGGAGGAGCGAGGGGCGCGGCCGAGCGCGGGCGCGCGGCGTTCGACTCCAGGTCGCGTTCAGGGAAGATCGCGATCCGCGCCATGGCGCCGGTGTCCTTGAAGCGCTGGACGCGACTGAGGAGGCGCGCGATCTCGGTGCCATAGTCTTTGCGCAGACGGGACCGGATCGTGGTCAGCGTGAGCCGTCCGTGGTCGACCAGCGGCCACAGGAGCGCACTGGCGATCAAGACCGCACCGGCGTGGACCATCTCGGCCAGGATCTCCGCCAGGTCGAGTCCGTGGGTGAGGTCTACGCTGAGGCCACCAGAGCCAGGGGATAGGCCGCCCGTGGGAGGAGGCGTCGTGGGAAGAGGCGTCGCGCGGCGGTCTAAGCTCCCCATGTCGCGCGCGAAGGCGAACACCTGCTCGATGTGGGCGGCCTCGTCGGGGGAGAGGTGGCTGGCCAGGTGGTCGAGCAAGCGCGCGCCATCGGGAAACGGCGACCGCGGGCTGGTCTGGGCATCGGAAGGTTGGCCGCCTGGGTGCATGGGGAGGGCTCCAAGCGCGACGGCATCCGCCGCGACGGCATCCGCCGCGATGTCCGGACGCTCGACCTGGTCAGCATGCCGCCGGTGGGCATACCTCTAGTATACACGAGGTAGCCAATCCCGCCTACCGTTCGTTCACCCAGTGTAGTGGGCGAGCAATCGCCTGGCGTGGCACATAGCCCGGTTGGCGACGAGATTGACAGGCTCAGCGGGGTGGCGTAGGATGTGCGCAGCCACTGAGGGTGGCGCGCCGCTCACGAAACGCTTACGTGTCGCTCGGGTGGCCGATTACGTGATAGCGCGGAGATACGTGCCAGGCTCTCGCCCGCGGGAGGGATGCCGTGTCAATGGTGGACGACGCGATCGCGCTCGCGAGGCGCGCGCATCAGGGGCAATTGGATAAGGCCGGTCGGCCGTATATCGAGCACATTCTCCGTGTGGTGTCGTGGCTGAGCACGGATGACGAGAAGGTGGTCGGCGCGCTCCATGACGTGGTCGAGAACTCGGACCTCACGCTGGAGGACCTGCGCCGGCTTGGATTTTCGGCGGAGATCGTGCGCGCCGTGGATTGTCTGACGCACCGCCCGACGGAGAGCTATCTGGAGTATGTGCATCGGCTCCGGCCCAATGCGCTGGCGCGTCATGTGAAGCTGGCCGATCTGCGCGACAACATGGATATGAGTCGCCTCGCCGTGCCGACGGCGCGCGACTGGACGCGGCTGAGCAAGTATCG
>JANWHL010000269.1 GCA_025450405.1 Ktedonobacterales bacterium | reverse complement strand
GTTCCTGCTGGACGATCACCCGTCCACGGGGCGGCGGCTGGCCATGGGCCGGCGCTTCGCGGCGGAACGTTCACAATGAGGACACGAGGCGGGGTCCCCCACTGGGGGCTGGGGTCCCCCACTGGGGGCACACAGAGGGAAGGAGAGGAGGGAGAGGACTTAACCGCCGAGAACGCCGAGGACGCGGAGAGGTCGCGGAGAGCGGAGATGAAACCACGGAGAGCACAGAGGTCACAGAGGGACGGAGAGGTCAGGGAGCAAGCTGGGTTTGTGGGTCGCGGTTTCCAGGCGCGGGCAGACGCGGCGTTCGATGGTTCTCCCGCGGAGACCCTCCCGCGGTCCAGGCGCCCGCTGGTCGCCCCTACGAAACCGCTGGCGTGGCCTACTCGGAAACGGTGTCAGTCCAATGTGCCGTGGACCACCGCGCCGCCGACGATGGTGGCGGCGATCTCCATGCCGGGCAGGCGCTCCGCGGGGATGGTGAAGGGGTCCTCGGTGAGGATGACGAAATCGGCGAGCTTGCCAGGCGAGATGGAGCCCTGGTGGGCCTCCTGGCCGCCGGCGTAGGCGGCACCGACGGTGTAGGCGTGGATGGCCTCGGCGACGGTGAGGGTCTGCTCGGGATGCCAGGCGGCGCGGTCGGGGGCGAGGTCATCGCGCCGGGTGACGGCGGCGTGCAGGATGCGCAGCGGATCGAACGTATCCACAGGCACGTCGGAGCCGAGCGCGAGATGGATACCGGCATCGCGCATGGCACGGTAGGCGTAGGCCAGGCGCGCACGCTGACCCCAGTAGCGGTCGGCTTTGTCGCGGTCGGCCATGGCGTGGTATGGCTGGACCGAGGCGACGACGCCCAGGCGCGCCATGCGGGCGAGGTCGTCGGGGCGGGCGAGCTGCACATGTTCGATGCGGTAGCGCGCGGGGTGGCGCGTGTGACCGGGCTGGTCGCGCGCGCTGGCGACGGCGCGCGCGGCGAGGGCGCCCTCGATGCCGTCGAGGGCGGCGTGAACGGCGCGGTCGCCGATGGCATGGATGGCGACGCCAATGTCGCCGTCAGCGGCGGCGATCGCCAGGGCCTCGGTCTCGTCCGCGCTGGTGGTCAGCAGACCGCGGTTGGCGGTCTCGCCCTCGTAGGGATCGAAGAGGGCGGCGGTCTGGGAGGTGAGGGCGCCATCGGCGAACACTTTGATGCCGCCAAAGCGCAGGGAGTCATCGCCGAATCCGGCCTGGAGGCCCAGGGTGACGACCTCGGGCAGGCGCTGTTTGCGGACGTAGAAGAGGATGCGCGGACTGAGCTCGCCGCTGTCGCGCAGACGCTGCATCAAGCGGAAGCTGCGATCGTGTTCGAGCGTGTGGATGTCGTGGACACCGGTGATGCCACGAGCGCGGACGTCGGCCAGCACGGTGCGGAGGCCGGCGAGGTCGGTGGCTTCATCGGGGGGGCCGGCAGCACTCTCCACCAGGCTTGTGGCGCCGTACTCGAAGAGCATCCCGGTCGGCTCGCCATCGGCGTCGCGCTGGATGGAGCCGCCCACTGGCTCGGGGGTCTCGCGTGTGACGCCAGCGCGGCGCAGGGCTTCGGAGCTCACCCAGAGCGAGTGCCCGTCGTAGCTCCAGAGCGCGACGGGATGGCCGGGGGCGGCGGCGTCGATCGAGGCGCGGCTGGGGAAGCGGGAAGGTGTCCAGCGGTTCTTGTCCCAGTGCTGCCCGATGATCCACGCGGATGGCGCGGCCCGCGAGGCGGCCTGGCCCACTCGCGCGGCGGCGGCGTCCTCGGAGCGCGCGGCGCCAAGGTCCACCTCCAGCCGGGCGCGCGCGAGGCAGAGCAGGTGGGCGTGGGCATCGATGAAGCCAGGGAGGACGGTGTTACCCCGCAAGTCCACGGTCTCCGCCAGCGAACCGCCAAGCGCGCGAATCTCGGCGTCGTCGCCGACCGCAACGACGCGGCCGGAGGCGCGTTCCACGGCGACGGCGGAGGCGCGCGGACGCGCGGGGTCCATGGTATGGATGACGCCGTTGACAAGCAGGACCAGGAGGCGCGGTGACGTGGTGGGGATGGCCATGCGGGGACCTCCGAAGTCTACATGGTCTACGTGGATGCGCTTGGCCACGGATGTGCTCGGCTACAGCGTATCGCGCCGCGTCCGCAACGTCCAATCGCGAGGTGGCGCGCGTAGAGCATGATGTGAAAGTGGGGCCAGAGCCGGTGGAGGGATCTGAGAGCGGTCACGTGCCTCGTCTCCGCGGGTCACTGTACGCGACGATGGGCGCCGTGGGCAACCCGCACGATGGGGGCGAGCCGTGCCATGGGCGGATCGCATGATGGTGACCACTTGTCTATTGGCGAGCGCGCGCTGTTATAATCGTGACATATCCGGACCCTTATGAGATGTACGATGCGGATTGACAGGCTGCGAGGGCTGCGCTATGCTTGGGGCGCCGCGGCGAGTAGGAGGGGTGGCGGTTCCATAGTTGAGGCGAAAGTGGGCGGCACGATATTTGCGGGCGCGCGGGCCAGGGTTGATGCGAGCGGGGCGGGTCAAGAGCCTGGACTCCGCGCACTATGGAGACTGGTGGGTGTGGGAGGATGTGGGGCATGGAGCGAGTCGATAGCGACGGGCATGCGGTAGGGCGTGGCCGGCGACCTCCCGATATGCCCATGGATGCGCCCAAGGACGCGTCGGGGTCCGGTGACGGGGCGGCAACTCCGCGCACCTCAAAAATGATCGCTATCGTCGAAGATGACGAGATGCTCGCAAAGACTTTCCAGGATGTGCTGGAAGACGAGCCAGGCTGGGCGACACGGGTGCTGGGCGACGGCGAGGAAGCCATGAGTGTCATTCCCACGCTGCGGCCTGACATGATCGTGCTGGACGTGAATCTGCCGGGACTGGATGGCATCTCGCTGTACCGCATCTTTCGGGGGCACCGCGAGACGGAGAGCACGCCGATCCTCATTGTGACGGCGAGTCCAGAGTGGGATATCCAGCGTCATGGTCTCGAACGGTACCGTCTTCTGCGCAAGCCGTTTGACCTGGACGACCTGCTGAGCGCGGTGGCGGCGCTGCTGGACGAGGGGAACGGCGGGAGCGAGACGTCGGCTGACGTGTGATTCCACCGAGCTTTGGCGAGCATCGGGGTCGGCCGTTAGCCGGCGCGCACCTCCGTGGGGTTGGTGCCCAACATGGCGCTAGCGGTGGCGCCGAGCGCCTCCACGTCGCCGCGATAGAAGCGGCTGCCCCAGATGCCGACGATGCCCGCGGCGACCAGCACGACTGGACAGGTGATGAGCAGCGCGAGGCCGATTTGCTCGCCGCCGAGCGTGCCATGTAGGGCCACGGCCAGCGCGCCAACCGCGGACGCGGCGTAGACATCGCCGAGAAGATGGGCGAGCGTGAGCTCGGTGCCGCCGACCGATCCGCGTTCGTTGGCTGGTACGACGTCGAGAAGCGCGGCGCTGACCGGGCCATTGTAGACGTTCAGGAAGAACGCGCCAGCCAGGGCACCCACGACGAAAATGGAGACGCCAATGCCCAGGCGTGTCCCTTCGCTGGCGCCAGTGTAGAACGGCAGCAGGTTCAGCACGTAGGGTGCGCCAATGGCCACGAGGACGCTGGGAGCGGCGAGGAGAAAGCCCAGACCGCCGGTCATGACCCGGGCGCCCTCGCGACGGCGACCCAGGCGATCCGACCACCAACCGCCGCCAAGGTTGCCGAGGATGCCGCCGACGAGCACGACGGCGCCCGAGAGGATGGGTACCAGCTTCGGAGAGAGACCAGAGTGCGGGAAGCCTGGGGAGCCGGGTTCATACGTGGCGGCGAGGTAGATGGCCAGGAAGGTCGTGACTGAAGTGAGGGCGAAAAAGCCGAGGGCATGCAGGGCGACAATCACGCGCACGGTGGGGATGCTCAGGTAGGCGCCGAGGCGTCGCCGAATCGTGCGCCCCTCGCCCGGGACGTGGTCGGCGGGCGGGTCTTCCTCATGACGCGTCTTCTCGCGTGTGCGCCAGATGAGGAAGGCGAAGAGAAGGCCAGGTACGCCGGTGAAGTAAAATGCGTAGCGCCAGGCGCCAGGGCTGGAGAAGGGGGATGCGATGAGGAACCCAACCGCGGCGCCGATGAGCGCGCCGACGCTCCAACGTGAGAGGACCTGAGCGCGGCGAGACGGGGGGAAATAGGCGGCGAGCATGGGCGTGCCGGCGGGATAGTAGCTGCCCTCGCCGACGCCGAGCAGAGTGCGCACGGCGAGTAGGGTGGAGAAGTTCCCGACCAGGCCGGTGAGCAGGGTAGCGATGCTCCAGATGGCGACGCCGATCCCGACGATGCTCTTCCGCGCGAGACGATCGGCCAGGAAGCCGAGAGGAAGGGCGAGGATCGTGTAGACAAGGAGGAAGGCGGTGGCAAGGAGGCCGATCTGAAAATCATCAAGTTTGAGGTCGGTCTTGATGATCGGGCTCAGGCCGGTGAAGACCCAGCGGTCGAGGTAGTTGAGGAAGTTGATGATGAACATGAGCCAGAAGATGTAGCTGGCGTAGCGGGCGGCCCGGCGTGTCGCGGGGCCGATCGGGGTGGGCGTCGGCGCGGGATGACCGGAGGGCTGGCTCATGTGGGGCACCTCTCACTGCCGGCGGGGCTGGGCCGCGTGGCCTCGCTGCCATACGGACGGATGCTCGGCTGGCTCCATTCTAGCACGCGCGTCTACGGCGCGCGATGCGGGGTGCCCCGTCTCCCGACCCCTCCTCCGTGCGCGAGAGGGGGGAGTCAGCCGCACGACGTGAGCGGTGAATGGCGGGCACGGCAGCGGGCGGAAATGGGAGCGGCCACGGGCGGGCGGGGTGGTTGGGGGAGCATGCGGAATTGAAGTTCCGCGGGTAATCCTGAGCTTCGTGTGCGGTGCCCAGGCAACCGGGCGGAGGTCTGGCGACGACCCAGCCACTAGGCTACTTTCGAGGGAATCATGGCTGGGTAGGTGGGCGGCGACGCGACTATGCACAATGTCGGCGGGACGGAGAGCGCTGGCCACGCCATGGCCGCGTGTGAGGTCGCGTCGGGAATGAGCGGTCCCGTCTATGGAGATGGCGCGGGTGGCAGCGGAAGGCGGTCGCCCGAACGGTATTCGGTTCGGTGACGGCCCGCGATGACGACCACGCGGCCGCGGCCAAGCACGAGGCCTTCGCCGCCGGAGCAAAGGAGAGCGGTCATGCCATCCACGCCGACGACGGTGGACCGGTGGGGCGCGGCGCTGAGCGCCGCGCTGAGGTAGCGTGGCAGCTCATCGAAGTGGGGGATGACGAGCACGCCGGGCACCAGGCCGAGGCCGGCGAGGGTGGGCCAGGGCCGTGGGAAGTCGAAGACTTCGCCGCCAAGCGCCATGGCACCGGCTGAACACCCCGCCACGACACCGCCGGCCGCGTGAACCGCGCGCATGGCCCGCCAGCAGTTGGTGTCGCGCAGTGTTTCCAGGAGGTAGCGGGGTTTGCCACCGGAGAGGTAGATGAAGTTGGCGGCGGCAATCTGGCGGGCGTAGTCGCTGCGGTCGGCGTCGGCGCGGGTGAGCAGCATCAGCGGCTCCACGGCCGCGCCCAGGCGTGTGAAATGCTCGACGCCCATATTGGCCCAGCGCTCGGGCACGCCCGGACCATCCGGCGCGGCGGCGGTGGGCAGGACCAGGACGCGTGGCGGGGTGGGCAGGCGCGCGAGCAGCGGGCGATCCACGGGCTCCATGTCTGGCAGGTACTCGCCGGCTCCCACCAGCGCGACCGTGCCCGGCGGGTGGGTGTCTGGCGTAGTGTGGATCTCGCCTGAGGTCGTGTCGTCGGCGGTCATTCAAGCACCCTCCTGCCACCTCACGGATGTCACCGGCGAGAGCGCCCGAGATGGAGCGCCCACGCGGTTTGCCATCCGCGCGGGTAGAATCAGACGTCAAGCGCGGCCGACTCCCGTTCATCGCCGGTGAGGGGATCGGTGGTGTATGCGGTCGCCGTTGTGGGTCGGATGGCGTGCTCGCCGCGCACGGCGAGCGCCGCGCGCAGCTCATCGTGGAGGACCAGGAAGGTCACGGCCGCGATGATGAGGGTGCAGAGCAGATTGAGGCCGCGTTGGATCAGGACGGACGCGACGGCGCCACTGCGGGCCACGCCCATGGCGAGCAGGGCGCCAGTTCCGCTTACCTCGGTCGAGCCGAAGTCCATGGGCAGTGGGATGATGGCCGCGAAGACGACGGTGAAGAAATAGGCGGCGAGCGCCTGCCAGACGGAAACCCGAGGGATGCCCAGGCCGGCGATGATAACGTAGAGGCCAAGGCCGCCAAGGGCGAGGTAGGTCGCGCTGAACAGCGAGCCGATCGTGAGCACATGCGGATGGAGGAGGGTCGCTTCGCCCTGGCCGAACTGGCTCAACTCGTCCAGGCTTTTGCGGACGAGACGATGCCTGAGCAGGGCCAGCAGGCGGGGATGGGGACGGTGCTGGTGGGGGTGGTGGTGCCAGCGATACAAGGTCCACACGACGAGCAGGAAGGCGAACGAGCCGACGAGGATGAGCGGGCGGAGCCAGGGCCAGGCGTCGATGCCGAGGATCAGCAAGCCCGTCAGTGAGATGGCGACTTCAAGTATCGTCATCAGCATGGTCGCCGATGAAGCGAGGCCAAAGTCGGTGCCCTGTGAACGCTTCAGCAGGTAATCGGGGAAGAAGATGCCGCCCGGCAGGTCTTTGGTGACTTCACCGGTCATGTAGACGAAGATCTCCGTCCGGCGCGGCACGCGAATGCCGAGTGAGACCAGCATGAAGTGCCACTGGACCCAGCGCATGGCCTCGAAGGCGACCATCACGGCGAAGAAGATGGCCAGAGCGGCTGGATGGAAGCCCGCCAGGAGCTTGACCATCTGGGAGACGTTGCCAAAGGCGAGGAGGCCAGCCAATAGGGCGAGGACCACAGCGACCGTCACGAGGACGCGGGGACGGAGGTACGGTCGCAAGACGCGCATCCTGTTGCCTCCGCTCGCACTCGGCTCACGCGGAGCGCGAGCGCTGTTCGTTCGGCGCGTGCGGCTGTGAGCCGCTGATCGGGACCAGCCGGAGATCGGCCGCCTGGCGGTTCGTCATTCGTCCCCGTATTCTATACAATCTCAGAAGGACGCCGCGAACTTGTCGGTGGATGCGCCTGTTGGTGGCGGCTAAGGGCGAGGGGGGTGTGTGAGTGATTGGTTGACCGGCGACGCGATAGGCAGCGTGCCGGGAGGCGTCCCAGACGTTGGCAGATGGGGTGGTGTAGCAAGGAGGCGCTCTGAAGGACGCGGATAAGCAAGGAGTCGCGCGCCGGTAGCCCATTCGGTGGATGGGTCCGGCGTGTCCACCCGACCGGGCAATGGGGCACTGCCGTAGACCCTGCGCCGGATGCCAGACCGGGTTCGTGGCCGCGAGGGCGCCCTCGCGGTGCCTGGGAATCGGCCGAGTGGCGCGGTCGCTCGTTGACAGGTTGCGGTTGGCGCGGAGCAAGGCGATTGTGGTTGGGAAGGGGAGTGACGGTGACAGCGGCGGACGGCACCATGCGCGACGAACGCGAACGGATCGTTCTCATTACCGGCGCGACGTCGGGCATCGGGCGCGCAACCGCGAGCGCGCTGGCGCGCCAGGGGGCAACCCTGGTGTTGGCGGGACGCGACGAGGCGCGGGCGCGGGCGACGGTGGATGAGATCACACGCGGGAGCCCCCACGCGCGGGTTGAGTACCTGCTGGCGGACCTTACGGCGCGCGATCAAGTGCGCCGCCTGGCCGGGGAGTTCCTGGAGCGGCACGCGCGGCTGGATGTTCTGGTGAACAACGCGGGCGCGATGTTCTGGCGCCGGCACATCACGGTTGACGGCGAGGAGATGACGTTCGCGCTGAACCACCTGGCGCCGTTCCTGCTGACCAATCTTTTGCTTGACGCCCTGCGCGCGAGCGCATCGGCGCGTGTCGTGAACCTGGCCTCCGCCGCGCACCAGGGGGCGACGATCCCGTTCGACGACTTGCGCCAGGAGCATGTCCGCTACCGTCCACTCGGCGTCTATTCGCAGACCAAGCTGGCCAATCTGCTCTTCACGTATGAGCTGGCGCGGCGCCTGGAAGGCACGGGGGTGACGGTGAACGCGGCGCATCCGGGATTCGTGGCGTCGAACTTCGCGCAGGGCCACAATCCGTGGATGCGCGCGGCGATGGTGGTGTCGCGCCCATTCAGTGTGAGCACGGAGAAGGGCGCGCGCACGTCCGTCTATCTCGCGACGTCGCCGGAGGTGGCGGAGACCACGGGGAAGTATTTCGCGAATTGCCGCCCGATCCCGTCGTCACCAGCATCGTACGACCGCGATGCGGCGCGGCGGTTGTGGGAGGTCAGCGCGCGGATTGTAGGGCTGACTGACTCGGCATAGAGCGGCTCGGGCGATTGGAGTGGTCCTTTCGGCGCGCACTCGGCGCGGGCACTCCGGGAACGGGCGGCTAGCGCCGCCACGCGCTGAATGCGCGCGTCAGCGCCCGCGGTGGGGCCGACACCGGGAGCGCGCGAGCGGACGGGGAAGTGGACAGACGCCGGGTGGAACTGGCCAGACGGGCCAGCCAGAAGGCCATGAAGCCGGCGGTGGTTAGGGCAGCGAGGGCGACCTTGGTGGAATCGACGATGGGCTGGACGCGGACGTGATTGCCGCTGATGACGATCGCCGCCACTGGGCGTCGAGACGCGCAGTGGGGAGTGTAGCACTGGGCGTGGGCGGGTGGGCACGTCTTGATGGATGGCGGGATCGGCTCTAGCATGGGGACGACGGTCGCGGGCGGACGGCGAGTGATAACGTCGATTGCCGATATCGTGGGGGCGGGAGCATGTCCTGGGCGGCGCGCGTGTTTGTGTGCCATTGTCGCGAAGACGCCGCGTGGAGCGCCGAGTTTGGTGAGGCGCTGCGAGGCGCC
>JANWHL010000268.1 GCA_025450405.1 Ktedonobacterales bacterium | reverse complement strand
CGCCGCCGGTGCCTATTGCCTCACGGTCACGGGGAATCCGGAGAGTCCGGCGGCGAAGGCGGCGGACGATATCCTCGACGAAGGCTACGCCGGCGTCAAGTCCTTCGCCTATACGATCAGCTACAGCTTGATGCTCGGATTGCTGGCGGACCTGGCGGCACGCATTGCCACGGCGCGCGGCGCCAGCTCGCCGCTTGCGGCCGCGGTACGGTCACTGCCAGCGTGGCACCGGCGGGCGCTCGCGCTCGAAGATCCGATCCGCCAGCTGGCTGAGCGCTGGCGCGAACGCGACCGCTGGGTCTTCGCCGGCGCGGGCGGCAATTACGCCACCGCGCTGGAAGCCGGGCTCAAGATGCAAGAGACGAATTACACCGCCGCCGCCGGGATGGAGATGGAGGAGGTGCTGCACGGGCCAGTGGCGGCGCTCGGCGAGGCCGTGTTGGTGGCCATCGCTCCGCGCGGCGCGGGTCGGGACCGCGCCATAGCGGTGCTGCGCGCCGCGCGCATCCTTGGCGGCGCCACCGTGGCGCTCGGGGCGGAGGGTGACGACGAGTTGGCGGGGGCGGCCGATACGTTCCTGGCGCTCCCGGACGGCGCCGAGGCGCTATCGCCCGCGCCATATCATGTGCCGATCCACCTCCTGAGTTACTGGCTGGCGGTGGCGAAGGGGCGCAATCCCGACTTGATGCACCGCGAGGAGCCGCGCTTCCTGGAGGCACGCCGGAGCTACACACTCTAGTGCTCGCCCGCTCCCGGGGGCGTCCGCCGGGGCCTATGGTATGCTGGGCGCGATGCCCTGATACCACATCGTGGTGGATCGCGGCGGTCTCCAGGCGACGGGCCTTCCCCATAGACCCTCTAAAGACGCGGCTGGGAGCTTCCGGCTACGAAGGCCACCCGCGTGGCCTACCCGGAAATGGCATGAACGGTGACTGGAGGCGATCGCAACGATGGTGCGCAAGATCGAGGTGGGGTCGGGCGTTGCGGCCGGTGTGCTCGGCCTGGTGGCACTCGCGGTGGTGCTGCTGGCGCCGCTGGTGGCGGCGTGCCCGGTGGCTCTGGATGCCGCCCGCCACTGCCCGGTCGCGACGCATCAGGTCTCGCTGCCGCGTGCCGGACTTTCAGGCGGCGAGTGGGCCTACCTCGTGGCGCTGGGCCTGTTGCCGCTCGCGGGCGCGGCCGGCGCGGTGTTGGACGGCGAGCGGGGCGATAAGCGCGGCTTGATCGCGCTCTGGGGGGGCACGGTGCTGGCATTCGCCGGCTGCGCGCTTACCGCGCTGGGCATCGGGCTGTTCTATTTGCCGCCGGTGCTGGCCCTGCTGATCGCCACCTACGCCGCGATCGTCCGGCGGTCACGGCCCGGCACCCCGGCGGCCATGCGGACACGCCCCATGAGCGACGACCAGCGCGGACCTTAAAGTGGCGCGAACGGCCGCCCCCGTGGCGCGGGCCACATGAAGTCAAGCGATGCTGAGCGGTGGTGATTTAGACACGGATGTGGGCAGTGACACGGGCGGTGCGCGGGAGGTGATGGGGACGATGTTCGCGCCAACCTTCACCAATCCCTCCGGCTGGCCCACGGAGGTGCTGCCGAACCTCGCGCGGGCTATCACGTGCGAGTTTGCCAGCGTCACGCGGCTGGGCACGCCGCTTACGGTGCCAGTGACACCCTATCTCGGAGAGAACAGCCGCACGCTCGATCTCTCAACCGGGCTGACCTATCCCGCCAAGGCCGAGCGGGTGCGACGCAATCCACACGTCGCGCTGCTCTTCTCCGATCCCCTCGGCTCCGGGCTGTCCGATGCGCTCGTCGTTCTGGTCCAGGGTCTCGGGGCCGTGCGCGACCGCGATCTCCAGGCGAACAGTGACCGCTATATCGAGCTCTCACGCCGCAAACTGCCCGGTCTTTACTCCCAGCTGCCGTGGTTCATCCTCCGGCGCCAGCGTTGGTACTGGACGCGCATCTGGGTCCACGTGACTCCGCTGCGCATGCTCTGGTGGCCGGCGGGGCGGCAGGATGAGCCGCCGCGCACCTGGGAAGCGCCGGCGGGCACGGTCGGTGAGGTGTCCGATCCACCACCCATGGGGCTCACGCCTGGGGGTGGACTCGCCGCACCCCGCGACTGGAGACCCCGCGCCGCCGACGCCGCGCGCCGTTTCGGTCCGCCGGTTCTGACCGTCATGGGCGCCGACGGTTTCCCGATCCCGGTGCGTGCGCGAGGTGCCGTCCTCACGTCCGCGGGGTTCCATGTGGACCTCCCCGATGGACATCCTGGTCTGACCGCTGCGCCGGGATGCCTCACCTTCCACATCCATGACGCGACCTTCACCTTTGAGGAGAACGCGGCGTTCGTTGGCGCGGTCGAGCCCGCCGATGGCGGGGTGATCTTCCGCGTGGAGCGTGCGCTCGGGGATCTCAGCGCGCCGGGGTCATGGCCGCGGCGCGTGTGGGCGGCGCTGTCCGCCGGCTGGCGCCTGGCGCCACGACTGCGCGCGGAGGCCGCGCGGCGCGGCCAGGCGCCGCCGGTGATTCGCCGGCCTTGATTTGCGACACCGCGCACCTCAGCCCCTTGACGGTGGGTGAGTGGGATGGTATGCTCTGGGGGATGAAAGGAGGTGGTGTGTAGTGAGTGAACACTGTTGCCGCGCAGGCAGCCCGAAGACTCTCCACACCGATCCCATGGTAGGAGACAACTGCTAGCCTGGCAGTCTGATTCGCCCACGGGGGGAGCGTGGAGCTCCGCCTACGCGGCACGACCGGGGAGCTGGCCGAGTGGCTGGCTCCCCGGTCCTTTTTTGTGCCCAACTTTGCCGCGCTCGCGACAGCCGCAACGTATGAGGATCGCCGTACAAAGTTCGAGAGACCATTTCGAGAGACCATTTCGAGAAACCACGGTGCTGGAGATCGACTATTTTTCGGCCGCCGTGCCCTCCGCGCTGCCCGTGGTCCTATGAGGGGAGCGCGTTTGGGACAGGCATGGTACCCTGGTGCGCGAGACCTTTCGCGCGCTGGTCCGGCGAGAGTGCGGCGCTGATCCGCATGGGGGAGCCGAGCCGGGAGAGGGGTGCGGGCGGCGATGATGGGCACCAGGACTCGGCGGCGTGGACTTCGCCGCCAGGCGGTCGATGGCGCACGGGCGGACCGCGTGGGCGCCGAAGTTGCCTCGTCCACACGCGGGTCGGTCCGCCAGAAGTGGACCATCGGCCATGCGCGCGCCGTAGTTGCCGCGATGCCGGTGGGCCGGCGCGATCCGCTGGGGCTGGTCGCGCTCGGCATCCTCGCCCGTGCGCTCACCGCCGCCGTCATCCACCACCCAAACTACGCCGACGCGGCGTACTACTATGCCGTGGCACGCAATGTGGCCGCCGGGCGGGGTCTCACCGAAGACTTTATCTTCACCTATATGGCGCCGGCCGCGCAGGTTGTGCACCCCAGCAACCTCTACTGGATGCCAGGTGCCTCGCTGCTGCTGGTGCCGTTCTTCTGGGTCTTTGGGAGCGCCTGGTGGGTGGCCCAGCTGCCCAACGTGCTGCTCACCGGCCCGCTGCCCGCGCTGGGCTATGCACTGGGCCGCGATCTGCTGGGCACGCGGCGCGCGGCCCTGGGCGCGGGGTTGCTCACCCTCGCGTCGGGCTTCTACTATCCGCTCTACGACCCGATGCCCGACAACTTCGGGCTCTATGGCTGGGCGGCGGGCGGCGCCCTCCTGCTGCTGGCCCAGGGCGCGCGGGGCAGGCCGCGGCACTTCGCGCTGGCGGGGCTGTGCTGCGGCGTGGCGCACCTCGCCCGGCCCGAGGGTCCGCTGCTGCTGGTGGTCGCCGCGGCGGTCTGGTGGGTGTCGCGCTATGGTTGGCATTTTCCCGCTTGGGGACGGACATCTTCCCCAACCCGACCGGCGTACAACCGTACGCCCCTGCGACGCGGGGAGGGGAGCCAGAGCGCATCGCGGTCCGCGGCACCGCTCCCTTCTCCCCATCAGAGAGGGGCGGGACGTGAGATCTCCTCTTCCGCCTCCGTGGCCTCGGCGTTCTCCGCGTCCTCGGCGGTAAAATCTTCCGGCCCCCCTTCCTCTGTGTCCTCTGTGGCCTCATTATCATCGTCTCCGTCTCCCCTCCCGCTCTGGAGCCTGGCGGCGCTGGTCGGCCTCTACCTGCTCGTGATGGCGCCCTGGTTCGCGCGCAATCTGTTGGTCGTCGGCGCGCCGCTGCCGCCATGGGGGCTGCGGACCGCGTGGCTGCGCGACTATGACGACTTCTTCGCGTACCAACTCCCACTCACACCCGCGAGCTACCTCGCCTGGGGGTGGGGCAACATCCTGGTGTCGAAGCTTCAGGCGCTGGTGAGCAACGCACGCGAGCTGGCCGCCGTGATGGAGTTCGTGCTGGCGCCCTTCGCGCTGCTGGGCGCGTGGCAACTGCGCCGGCACCGCGATGCCCTGCCCTGGCTGCTCTATCTGCTCGGCGCGTACCTCGGCCTGACGCTCGTTTTCACCTTCCCCAGCGTCAACGGCAGCTTCCTGCACTCCGAGGTCGCCGTCCTGCCGTTCTTGAATGTCGCGGCCATCGCAGGCATGGATGCGGTGATCGAGTGGGCTGGCCGCCGGAGCCGCGCGCCCGCCGCCGATGTGGCGCGCCGCACCGCCGAGCGCAAGCGCGTCTATCTCGGCCTCGCCGTCGTCCTCTCGGTGGTGTTGAGCACCTTCTTGGTAATCGCCAACGCGCACTACTGGGACAATGTCGCCGCCGCTTACGACCACGCCGCGCGCATCGTCGCCACGGACACGACCCACGGAAGCGCATCGGGGGTCCCGAGCCAATCTCGCCTGTCCAATGGCGTAACCGCGGACCGCGCTCCCCTCTCCCGTCGCAACGGGGGAGGGGCTGGGGGAGGGGGAAGTCCCGTGGTGGTGATGGTGGCGGACCCCGTCAGCTACTACGTGGAGACCGGACAGCGGGCCATCGTCATCCCGGACCAGGACGTCACCGTCATGGCCGCCGCGGCCCGCCACTACGGCGCACGCTACCTCGTGCTGGAGCCCCTCCATAGCCCGGCGCAGAACGCCCTCTGGGGTGGCCATGTCCACACGCCGCTGCTGACGCTGATCTATCGCGGGCGTGGGCTAGCGGTCTATCGCTGGAACTGGTGACGACGCGCACAAGTATTCGCGCGTATGCGCGCGCCGGCGCGGGATTGCGAGCGCGGCCGAGCGGTGCGTATACTGAGGGCGGCGCGACCGGCCGGGCGGCCGATGGTGCGCCAAGAGGCCCCCAATCCGACGGCCGGGGGGCAACCCCACTCGCGGCCCCCAAATGGGCATGTGCGCGGCGACTCTGCCGCATGGTGAGCAGGAAGACGCGGAGCGCTGGCACCATCATGCGAATCGAAACACCCGCAACGCCAGGCATTGTTTCCCGGCCAGACGTCATGTACGGCAAACCGGTGATCGAGGGAACGCGTATCACGGTCGAGCTGATCATGGAACGCGTCGCGGCCGGCTGGACCATTGACGAGATTCGCGACAGCTATCCGCACCTGACCCGCGAGCAGATCGCGGCCGTGCTGGACCATGCCGCGGGGTTGGTGCGCCCCGAAGCCCCCTGTGCGATCGAGCACGCCACCGGCGAGCGGATCGTGGACTGACCAACGGAGCTTGTGGCCGACGAGAGCGTTGACGCTCCGGTCATCGCGCGGTTACGAGCGGACGGGCACGATGTCTTGGCCATCAGTGAGCACCAACCTTCGATTCTAGATCCAGACGTCCTGCGAATCACGAGCGCGCCACGACCAACGTGTATACGACGACGTTCCGGAGCGGACGGTATCCGCACCCAGCTACGCTATCGAGCGGCAGAGAGCCGAGATAGCGCAAGGGTTGCCACTGCCGCCGATGGACCTGTCGCTGGCACAGCTGAGCGCGGTAAGCGATTCAGCCGGCAGCGCCGACCGCTCCTTGTCCTCGAAGATCGGCTGCCAATAGCTTGTACGCCCGAGCGCTAGCTACGAAGTCTTAGACAAGAGGAGCAGCATCAGCCAGACTGTGAGTGGGGCGCGAAACCAGGGCGTGGTCCCATGCTCCCAAGCGCACGCATCCAGTTACCTTGACCGCTGAAGACGTCCGGTAGTACAGTCAAGTCGCTTCGCCCGCTCATTCGAGCGCATACGCCGAGGGCCCCGCAAGCGGTGGGGTGCGTGCTCGGAACATTCAGAGGGCTACGGTATGACACACTTCCCCGCAACGCTCTCCTATTCTCACGTCGTGCAAGGCATCATCGTCGGCGCCGTG
>JANWHL010000267.1 GCA_025450405.1 Ktedonobacterales bacterium | reverse complement strand
GCACGAGTTGAGCCGCAAGGCGGCCAAGGTTGGCTTTGATTGGCCCGGTGCGGATGAAGCTCTGGCCAAGGTCCGCGAAGAGATCGACGAGGTGGAGGCCGCGCGCTCGGAGGGCGATTCGGCCCAGGTGATCGCGGAGGTCGGAGACCTGCTATTCGCCACGGGAGCGTACGCGCGGCGCCTGGGTGTCCAACCGGAGGAAGCGCTGCGGCTGGCGAACGCGCGCTTTCGCCGGCGCTTCGAGGCGATGGAGGCGCGAGCGAGGACTGATGGCCGTGACCTCGGCTTACTGACCCCGGACGAGTGGCTGGCGTGGTGGCGCGGCGGCAAGGTTGCGACGAGCACACGCGATGGCAGGGGCGAGGGCGCGTGATTGGGCGTGCGATCGGGCGAGTGCCAGGCGCGTGCAGGTGATCGGACCTCCTTGAGCACGGCTCTTCCGGCGCAAGCGCGCCGCGCTGTGGGCGCCGCGAGCCGCGCCGTGCACATAAATTCGGGAGACCTGACGCATGGAGATTCGCCAATTATTTGAGGCCGACACCGAGATCTATCAAGCGCTCCGCCTACGGGGTTTACGCGAGCACCCTGACGCGTTTGGGTCGTCATATGAGGAGGAGGCGCCGCGGTCTCTTGATGTCGTGGCTGAGCGATTGCGTCCGATTGGCGATAACTTCGTGCTCGGCGCTTGGGAGGGCGAGACCCTGGTTGGTACGGTGGGGTTCTGGCGCGAAAACCACGTGAAGACGCGCCACAAAGGGGGCTTCTGGGGCGTCTACGTGGTTCCTGAGGCGCGCGGTGCTGGTGTCGGGCGCGCGTTGATGGAGGCCGCGCTCGTTCGAGTGCGGTCCCTGTCGGGCCTGGAGCGTGTCAATCTTGAGGTCGCCGCGAACAATCTGGCCGCTCGCGCACTCTACCTCTCCATGGGTTTCGTGCCGTTTGGCACGGAGCCACATGCGCTGAAGGTAGATGGCAGGTATGTGGACGAAGAATTGATGGTCCTGCCGCTGCTGGATGCGAAATAGTCGCGCACGCCACGGCAGGGCGCGAAGACGTATCTGGCGCGCGTATGCGCGCGATGGCCGGCGGCTTGCACCGCCGGCCATCGTGAAAGGTGATGGTGGTCAGGACCGGCCGTGCGGCTGGCCAGCGACCGAGCCCGAGCTGACATCACCGTGCCATGGGGAAGACCGGGAGTTGCGGGGCCCCGCCAACGGTCTTGAGGACGCCAGCCAGGGCCGTGTACCACGCCGCGATGGCCGTGGCGATGCCGAGCCAGCCGCCAATATGCGTGAAGACGTTGGAAAACGCCGCTGGCAAGGTTGAGGTGGTGAGCATTCCGATGGTAAGGGCGATGTAGGTGAGCGTCAGCAGCACGAAGACCGCCGATAGCGCGCCGTTAATACGGATGGCGCCAAGTGTCATGAGTGCCGTGAAGATCGCCCACCCGAGCAAATAGAGGCCCACCGCGGGGTTTGGATTCTTGCCGAGATTTGCTACCACCGCAAAGCCGGGAATGAGAATCGCCGCGAAGGAGAGCCAAAACGCGCCGTATGAGGGGAACGCGGTGGCCCCAAACGTATTGCCCCTGCGGAATTCCCACATCCCGGCAAGCAGCTGGGCGGTGCCGCCGTAGAAGACGGCGAGGCCGATAACAATCGGCGTAAACGCGACAGCACTAATGATCCCAGCGTTCATGACGCTGAGCACGAACGTGGTGAGCGCGAAGCCGAAGAGGCCGAGTGGGGCAGGGTCCGCGATGCTGGCGGCCGCGGATCCCACTTCAGCACTCGTCCTGATCTGTTGTGCCATGGACTCTACTCCGATCTCGGTTGGTGAACGCCTTAAGCTGGACGCGCCCGAGATGGGTGACCACACACACGCCACCGCCACCCACAACCCGGGCGCAGCGACAACGGCCTGACGATTAGCTCGGTCCCTCCTCTCAACGCTCGCTCCGCGCCGAATGACCGCCGCGGACATCACCGCGGGATTTCGTGGCCAAGCCGGCTGGCGCGCGGACTGTAATGCCCGGAAGTGTAGCACTTTGCGCGCATAATGAGCAAGGGTACACCCGAATGGTCCGTATTGCGTCCATTTGGACATACGCCGCCGGACTCCAGAGCGTTGCTATCGCAACGGATGGGTGCCCTGGCCCGCGCGCGCACCGCCTGATGACGCATGCCATACCGGATGTCTCGGTGAAACTTATCCGAGTGGACACCGTATTGTCTCGGCCTGTGCTACACTACGGACAGCGACCTCCCGCCGCGCGGACGCGCAAATTGCGGCTCCCGCACGCGGTGGCTGGCCCGTCGTCACGCCAGGTTCTCAAAAGGGCGCCGGACGACCGGCGCCGAAAGGGGGCAGACGCACATGTCATCGTCGCAGGCAACCAATGGGCCATCGGGGAATATCGACGCCCTCTTGCAAGAGCATCGGCGCTTCCCGCCGCCACCCGCCTTCGCCGAGCACGCGGTCGCGCACGATCCAGCGGTGTATCAACGCGCCCATGACGACCCGGACGGGTTCTGGGCCGAGGCCGCGCGGCGCCTCGATTGGTATAAGACGTGGGACAAGGTGCTGGAGTGGGACGCCCCGTGGGCGAAGTGGTTCGTCGGCGGCGAGTTGAATGCCTCCTATAACTGCGTGGACAGGCACAATGCCACGTGGCGGCGGAACAAAGCCGCGATCATCTGGGAGGGCGAGCCGGGCGACACGCGCGTGCTGACGTATCGTGACCTGTACCGCGAGGTCAATCGCGCCGCCGCGGCTTTGCTGGACCTGGGTGTGAAGAAAGGCGACGTGGTCGCCGTCTACATGCCCATGATTCCGGAGCTGCCGATCGCGCTGCTGGCCTGCGCCCGCATTGGCGCGCCACACACAGTGGTCTTTGGCGGATTCAGCGCCGAGGCGCTGCGCGACCGCATCAATGACTCCGGCGCGAAGTTGGTGATCACGGCGGACGGCGGATGGCGGCGCGGTAATGTGGTCCCCCTCAAGGAAACCACCGACGCGGCCGTTCAAGGCGCCCCGACGATCGAGCACGTGCTGGTGGTGAAACGCGTGGGCGAGGCGCGGCCCGTGGAAATGAAAGACGGCCGCGACGTCTGGTGGGAAGACGCGCTGGCCAAGGCGAGCCAACGCATTGTCGAGCCCGAGCATCTCGACAGCGAGCACCCGCTGTACATTATGTACACATCGGGTACGACGGGCAAGCCCAAGGGGCAGCTGCACACGACGGGCGGCTACCTGACCGGCACCTCGTTGACCCATCAGTGGATCTTTGATCTCAAAGAGGACGATGTCTACTGGTGCACGGCCGACATCGGATGGGTGACGGGACATAGCTACATCGTCTATGGTCCGCTCGCGAACGGATCATCGGTGGTGATGTATGAAGGGTCACCGGACTATCCCGACAAGGACCGTTTCTGGGATCTCGTCGAGAAGTACGGCGTGACGATTTTGTACACCGCGCCGACGTCGATTCGCACGTTCATGCGCTGGGGACCAGAATATCCCGCGAAGCACGACATGTCCACGCTTCGGCTCATGGGCACCGTTGGTGAGCCCATCAATCCGGAGGCCTGGATGTGGTACCAGGAGCACATCGGGCATGGGACCTGCCCGATTGTCGACACGTGGTGGCAGACTGAGACCGGCATGATCATGATCACCCCACTTCCTGGGATCGTGGCCACCAAGCCGGGATCGGCGACGCGGCCGTTCCCAGGAGTCGAGCCCGCAATCCTGGACGAGCAGGGCACCGCGGTTCCGCGTAACAGCGGCGGCAACCTGGTGATCACGCGGCCGTGGCCAGCGATGTCGCGGACGATCTGGGGCGATCCCCAGCGCTACGTCAACACGTACTGGTCGAAGTATCCCGGTGTCTACCTGACGGGTGACGGCGCGCGCCAGGATGATGACGGCTACTACTGGCTGCTCGGCCGAGTTGACGACGTGGTGAACGTCTCCGGCCACAGGCTGGGTACCATGGAGGTGGAGAGCGCCCTGGTGAGTCATCCGGCGGTTGCTGAGGCGGCCGTCATTGGGGTCTCGCACCCAGTCAAGGGGCAGGCAATCGTGGCGTTCGTGACGCCGCGCGCCGGCTTCAAGCCCAGCGACGCACTAACCGTGGAGCTGAAAGAGCACGTCGTTCAGGCCATCGGCGCGCTGGCACGCCCCGAGCGCATCTATTACACCGCGGAGCTGCCCAAGACCCGTAGCGCGAAGATCATGCGCCGCCTCCTGCGCGACATCGCCGAGGGCCGGGTGCTGGGTGACACCACGACGCTCATGGATCCAAATGTCGTCAACCAGATCAAGCAGCAGTATGAGTCCTCTGAGGGCTGATGCCCTCCGCCGTTAAATCGTGGTGCGTGTGACGACCGTCGCCCCCGCCAACTGGCGGGGACGACGGCACCTTGTGGCTTCCGTGGAGGCTCGTCGCCACTAGATCGCGGGCGGCCGGGGTCGCGGACGGCGGCACCCTGGCCGCCCGCGATCTAGTGGCGACGTGGCCGCCGGCCAGCGCGTGGTTTCGCCCCACTCCGGCGTTCGCCCCCACTTGTCGCTTGATCCACCGGATTGGTCCGCCACGCGCCAGCCTCTTCAACCGCGGCGGCCGCGCGTTCGGCGGTGCGCTGAGCGCGCCGAGCCAATGTCATGGGCGCCAGCAACGCGGCGAGCGCCACCAAGATCCAACCGAGCGGGCTAGGCCGCCAGCGCACATCGAGCGTGATGATGTTGCCTACGTCGGCCGCCGGAGAGCACGTGACCTCCCAGCGAATATTGGTCCGCCATCGGCCCAGTGCTGACTCCCAGGCGAATCCCCGTCCCGGCACATATGCCGCCATCCGCATCTGACGCGACTGATGACGGCCTAATCGCGTCGCATCGCTCCGTGGCGATGGAGGGTCGTTGCCGGCGAACCGCCAGGTGAGTCCGGAACGTGGAACCGTGTCCACCAATCCTTCAGCGGTCACATTGCCAAACCACCGCGCGGCGTGGCGCGGGTCAGCGAGATACGCGATCACCGTAGCCGGCGGTACGTTCGTAGGCGCCGATCCAGTGCCTCGCAGCATCTTGACCCTCTCTCTGGTCGCGGCGTACCTGGCATCCGCGGCGGAAGCTTCGAGGAGCACGCGGTTCCCCTGGCCGTCACGGTAGCACATTGCGACCTCAACGCGCGTCCGCTGTGGCCAGCACGCCGCGTATGGCGTGGAGAAAGGCTTCCGGTTGCTGGAGGAACGGTAAGTGCCCGGCCCGCGGCAGCACCACCTGAAGCGTGCCGTGGGGCCCGAAGGAGTCAGCGGCCCGCTGCGCGTCCGCGGCAGACACGATGACATCGAGGGCGCCGCGCACGACAACACCCGGAGCGCGTACCTCGCGAGCCGCAATCGCCAGGTCCGCCGCGGGGTCATCATAGCTCCGCCAGAGTGCCGCGTACGCAGCGATGCGCGCGGTCCATTCGCCCGGCCGCTCGCGGCGTTCCGCGCGCGCGGCCGCAAGCACCTTTCGCGTCGCCGTGTTGGCCGGCCCCAGCGCCATCGAGAGGAGCAGCGGTTCGACGCGGGCGG
>JANWHL010000266.1 GCA_025450405.1 Ktedonobacterales bacterium | reverse complement strand
GGCACCGGTCACCCAGGCGACCTTCTGGCGCGGCCTCTACGACGAGGATCCGGCGCTGCGGGCAGAGTTTCTGGCCGCCTGCGACGTGCGCGGCGGCGCGCGCGCATAAGCATGCCCATGCGCTGGGCCCGACGAATAAGGAGGCACGCGATGGCAACCGAGACGTCACAGACCGCGCCGATCCCACTCCCTGAGCTGTGGGAGTGGGCCGAGTACTACTGACCCTGGTGCTACATCCAGGCCGTGCGCCTGCAAAAGATTCTGCCGGAATTCCGCGGCCGGGTTCGCTATCGCGTCCGGGCGTTTCCCCTGGAGATCGCCGGTGACGAAGGCCCGGCGCCGCGCGATATCCTGCGGCAGGAATGGTGGCTGGCGGCGATCCAGGAACCCGAGGCCAAATTCGTCCCGTATCAGGGCGACGACTGGCCCACGACGACCCTGCCCGCCTTCGACGCCGCGTGGTGCGCCGCGCGGCAGGGCGAGGAGCTGGCGCTGACCTACGACCTGGCCATCCGCCGGGCGTTCTTCGCGGAGAGCCGCAACATCGGGCGGCGCGAGGTGCTGCTGGCGCTTGCCGAGGAGACCGGCCTCGATCTGCCGCGCTTCACGCGCGATCTCGACAGCGGCGCAGCGCGAGCGGCCGTGCTGGAGGAGCTGCGTGTGGGCCAGGAGCGGTACCACGTGCGCGGCACCCCTACGCTGATGCTGGCCGACGGGACCAAAGTTCGCCCGCCGATCGCCTTTCCGGTGATGCGCGAGCGCACGGTGGTGGCGGTCGGGCGTCTGCCGTGCCATGGTGCGGGCTGCCTGGACGCGACGCGCGCCCTCTTCACGCGGGCGCTGGAGCCGCCCGCGTGAGGCTGGGGCGGCGGTGGGGAGGCGTGCGTCGACATTCGTCTCCATCGCGACGTTGTACAGGGAGAGGGGGGTGAGTGATGTTCCGTAGGATCTTGGTCCCGCTGGATGGCTCGCCGGCCGCCGAGGCCGCCGTCCCTGTTGCGGCGCGCCTGGCACGCGCCTCGCGTGGCGTGGTCATCCTGCTACGGGTGGTCCGCATGCCGCCGTGGTACACGGACGCCGATCATGGCGACGGGCGGGCCCATGACGTCGACGAGATGGACACCTCCGCCGCGGCGGCCTCCGCGTACCTCGCGGATCTCGCGCGCGGCGACATTCTGGATGGCCTTTCGGTGTTCACCGCCGTCATCGGCGGCCCGGTGGCGGCTACGATCCTGGCGATCGCGCACGAGTACCATGCCGACCTGATCGTGCTGTGCGCCCATACGCGCGCTCGACTGATGCGGTGGATGCGCTGGCACATGTCGACTCACGTGGCCCAGCGCGCCGCGGTGCCCGTGCTCCTGCTGCGCGAGCGCGTCGGTGCGCCCGCGGTCACCCCGTTCGATGTCCGCTCGCGTCGGTAGGCCGACGCCCTCTCATTCGGCCGAGTGCTCCTCCACGCGCTCGACCGAGCCCTCCACGGCCGGCGTAGTGCCGCCCACTGGCGGCGCGGCGCTCGGGGCCGCCGCCGACGCATCTTCAGCGTCGATCCCCAACTGCTGCGCCATCTGGCTCAGGTTGGCGAGCGGCGTGCGCCGGGCGGGCGACGGGGAGTTGTCCAGCAGGCCGCCCAGGCTATTCACCCGATTCATTCCGGGGATGTCCTTCGTCGCCTCGCGCAGCTCGCGGAAAGCCTTGCCGAGCGAGGATCCCATTTCGATCATGCGCTTTGGACCGAAGACCAGGAGGGCGATCAGCAGCAGAATGAGGATCTCGGGAATGTGACCGACGAATGGCATGCTGCCCCCCTTGCGCGGTGCCCGCGGCCTGCGTCCGGACGCCGGGCCAGCTCGGATGTGCCCGGCTGGTGTCGTGGGTCGCCTTCGGGACGCTCGCGATGGTCCCGCTCGTATCAGGTCGCCCGACACGTCTAGCCCTCATTGTACTCCCTGCGCGCCAATCGCGCCGCGGTCAACGCGACCACGCCCGCAACCCCGTCTCACCGCCGGAAGTCCCCTCTCCGACTCCGGACGTGACGTAGTCCCGGATGTCGTGGCATACTATCGCCGTGCCCTCTCGATGGCCGATGGCGACTGTCCGCTGGTCACACTACCACCACCGATATCGCGCTCGCATCGCGTAGATACTGCGCGCTGGATCACGCACGGCCTCGGACACCGCCGAACAGCCCATCGTGCCGCTCGACACCCTGGTGAGGTGAGGTGACCATGCCCATGCTGCAGGACCTGGCCAATCAACTCATCACCTTCTACCTCGCCCACGAGTTCCCCACCCTCTTCATCCTCCTGCTGGTCGAAGAGGCGGGGGTGCCGTTGCCTGTCCCCGGCGACACACTGGTGGCCCTGGCTGGCACGCACCACGGCAGGACCCCACTCTACACCGTCGGCGTCCTGGCCACGGCCAGCTTGAGCGTTTTCCTGGGCTCGTCCATCCTCTATTCCGTCATGCGCCGCGGCGGCCGGCCCCTGCTCGACCGCTATGGTCGCTACCTCTTGCTAAAGCCCGAGCGCGTGCGCCGGATGGAAGGGTGGATGAATCGGCATGGCCCGATCGCCATCGTCTGGGGACGGCTGATCCCCGGCCTGCGCATCCCTACCTCAGTGGTGGCCGGCCTTTCCAACATTCCCTACCGCGTCTACGCGCCCGCCGATGCCATCTCCGCGCTCATCTGGTCATCGGTGTACTTCTGGCTTGGGATGTTCATCTACCGTCACTTTGGCCTCATCGCGCTGGCGATCTCGGGTCTGGTGGATGTCGCCTCCGTGTACACGCTGCTCCTCCTGCTCCTGATTCTGCTGATCGCGATGGCGGTGGCGTTTGCCGGTGGCATGTATCTGCGGCGGCGCAATCACCAGCGCAACGGCTCCGAAGCGGGAGCGTCCGGGACGCGCACGCGCCCCCCCGCGACCAGCGTGGAGGAGCCCGAGGAGGCGCAGCGGCACTAGCCGGCCTCGCCCACGTCTCCCGTCAATCATAAAGTGATGCGAGTGATGCGCGCGTCAATGCGCCGCGGGCGGGGCTGGGGCCTCATTCACCCGCCACCACGGCCCCTGTCCCGTCGGCCAGGTCGGCTGATCGTCGTCCGGCCGGGCCAGATCAAGCGCGGTGCCATCGCCCGCCCGCGCCTCATAGCGCTCCGCCGGCCCGATGGGGCCGGCGCGCTCAGCGGCGGGTGCCGTGTTCAATTGCGCGTCCACCGTCGACGCGCCCTCCGTGACCAGCACTAGGTCGCGGCCCACTCGCACGCTGGGGGCCGACGACACTAACAGGGGCCGCGTGCCGGCATTCTCCCGCGCCGTGCCAGCGCCACCTTCGCGCCCATTCGCCTCGCCATCGGCCGTCGTCGCGCCGCTCGAGGCATCTACTTCGGGTTCGACTATCCACGGCCACCGGCGCGCACGCACCGGCGCCGCGCCGTGACCACCAGGAGCGACCACATAGCCGACGATCTGGCGCCCTTCGCCGTCCAGCAGCAGGTCAGCGAGCGTGCCCAGCCGTTGCCCGCGCAACGTCACCACCGCCAGCCCGCGTGCCCGGCTCAGGCGTGGC
This sequence comes from Ktedonobacterales bacterium, assembly GCA_025450405.1. Lineage (GTDB taxonomy): Bacteria > Chloroflexota > Ktedonobacteria > Ktedonobacterales > JADMIN01 > JANWHL01. Next base: position 3,113 of record JANWHL010000266.1, on the reverse strand, counting down.
ACCTCCGCGAGCCGATCCGCCCACCCCGGTTGCGGCCGCGGATCGGCCGTGACCACTTCGCCGTTCAATGCCACGACCTCGTTCACCGAGATGAAGCGCGTGCCAGCGTCCCCGAGCGCGCGCCGCAGTGTCGCCAGGGGTCCCTCTGTGCCACCTGGGCGCACCAGCAGGCCGACGAGCTGGCTCGTCCCTGGATCAAACGCCAGGTCCGCGATCTCGCCCACACGTTCAACGCGCCGGACATCCACCACACCACGACCGAGTAGTCGCTCGGCGCGCCACGCGTCGCTGGGGGTGTGGCCCCGCTCGTCCCACGTGTCCATGTCGTGTCCCACGCCCTCATGGACGCCGCCACGAACGTCGGAATCGCGTGTCTCGTTCCCGGCGCTCATCCGCGCCTCCCTCCCACACGACCAAACCTTGCGCGCCATCCAACCTCCGGATGACCCATCCATTCGGGCGCACGCAGCATCCATGCCATGGCCGCGTCGTAGCGCCCTCGCGTGGGGGCCCAGGCCCTCGCGCATCCGCCCTTGCCCACCGCGTCGCGGCGGTGGCATAGTTGCGAGGGCGGACATGCGCACACCGGCGACGGCACGACACACCGCACGTCGCTCCACCACCCTGGACGTCTGAGAGGGGCAACACATGGCTAGTGATCCGCGCTTCGCGCAGGCGACTGAAGAGACCGTGGCGACCTACGACCGCGCCGCCAAGAATTACGCCAAGCGCAACGCGGCATCCCAGCCGTTCTGGCGGTCGCGCATGGACCTCTTCGTCGAGTTGCTCGAGGCAGCGCCAGAGGCCGCGCGCTGGGATGCCCTTCCGTTCCCCGAGCCCGATTCCGAGCTCGACGACTTTCTTGCCGCTATCCCCGTGCTGGACGCTGGCTGCGGCTCGGGCCGCGACGCGCGCGCGCTGGCCGCCCGGATCCTGCCCGTGTTGGCCGTGGATCTCTCACAGGGGATGCTGGACGAAGCCGCCGTGTGGACCGCGCGCCGCCTCCCCGCTGGCGCGATCCGCTACGCCCTGATGGACCTCCGGCGACTGGAGTTGCCCGATGCGTGCTGCCGCGGCGTGTGGTGCTCGGCATCGCTGCTGCACCTGCCCCGCCCCGTGGCCCCGCGCGCCGTGGCCGAGCTCGCGCGCGTCTCCCGTCCGGGCGCGCCCCTCGTCGTCTTCCTCAAGCTCGCTGGCGACGGCCCCGAGCAGCGCTACATAGACTACGAGCACGACAATCTCCCCGGTGCCCGACGCTTCTTCGCGTACTACACCCCCGATGAAGCTCGCGCTCTTGTCGAGGCGGCCGGCTACATCGTGCGCGATGTCTCCACCAGCGCCGAGCCGCCCCCGCCCGATGCTCCCGGTTGGGTCGCCGTTGTCGCGACACGGCCCTAGCCATCAGGCGCCGCTTCCGTCCGTCCTCACTCGCGGGTTTCACCGCGCCACCTTGCCCGCGTGACCACGTTACCGCGTGACCACGTTACCGCGTGACCTCGTGTCCCGTGGCCTGTGATCGGGGCTGCGCAACATCGGGCAAACGCGATACAATTAGGCGGGGAGTGCTGAGACGACCGCCGTCGCGCGAGTCGAGCACCATCCACGGCGCGCGCCGACGGTACCGCCCAGACCCCAACTCGCCTCGGACCGCTTGCTCTCCCGCTGACCGACCTTGAAAGGATCCCCCCATGGCCGCCGCCAGTGGTCCGGTTCGCTATCTCTTTCTGCGGCGCGAAGGCCCCGAGCGCGAGGGCGAGCCCGCGGATTGGCCGCCCCCAGTGCTCGACGTCACCTCCGACGATCAGGCGTGCGTCGCCCTACAGGTGGCCGCCACCGCGGACGGCTGGAGTGTGACGCCGCTGGCTAAGGTGCCCCCACTCGACGCCATACCGGCCGACACGTTTGTGCTGAGCCGCGATACCGCGCTGGGCCTGCTGCTGGGTCGTGGCGACGACGTGGTGGCGCTGCTGGCCGCGCGCGCGGAGCGGACCGAGCCTAAGGAGCCCGAGCGCCTCACGCACCTCGTGGTCTTCCCCACCGAAGGCGCTCTCGCGCGGCGCGCGCGGCCCACCGTGGTTCCCGCCTCGGCCATTGTCCTGAGCGACTTTGTCGAGCGCGGCGGTCAGACTCGCGCGGCGATGGATCTCCGGCTCAGTGCCGCCGAGCTCAGTGAGCTGCCCCCCTGGCTGCCCGACGCGACTCTCGAGGGGATCGCGTCCAGTGTCGTGGATCAGGCGGTCCTTTCGGCCCGCGCGCGCCACATGCTCACGCTCGAGGTCAACGCCGGCCGCGTTGCGGTCCACGGCCGCGCCGAGCTGGCCACGTCCGCCCAGGCGGCGGTTGTGGCGCTGGAGGGGACTGCTGGCGTGCTCGAAGTCGGCGAACACATCCTGGTGGACGAGCAGCTCACCGACGCCGTCGAGCGGGCGCTGGCCGCGAAGGGCATCACGGACGTCCACGCGCTGGCCGAGCACGGGCTGATCAGCCTGCACGGCGAGGCGCCCGACGCCGCGACGCGCCGCCAGGCCGAGGATATCGCCGCGCGTGTCACCGGCGTGCGTGGGGTCGTCAACCGCTTGGCCGTGCGCGCGTCCGTGTGAAGCCCGGTGTGCCAATGGGCCGTAGCGACGCGTGCGCCTCGTCGTTGGGACCACCGGCGTTCACGGAGTGCTGGTCGCCGGCGCGTCGTCATCCACCTTGCCGTCCGCCTTCGTCTGGGAGCTGATCCGGAAGCTGGCGACGAGCGTAACCAGCGGCCACGCCACCAGGACGAGCCCCGCGGCGAGAATGACCCCGAGCACGAGCGAGCTATAGGCGTGGGCGGCGATTGCCACACTGGGCGCGCCGACCGCGACGACGAGCGCCACGACCGCCGCTAGCAGCGCCACGTTCAGGCGGCGCCGCCACACCGTGTCGCCCGCGTCGCTGCCGGCGAAGCGCGCGAGGATCCACGCGCCGGTGGCCAGTAGGATGCCCGGCCCCAACGTCTCGACGGCGAACTGGATCTCCGAAAGCGTAACGTTCGACGGGCACGAGTCGAAGCACAACAGGCCCTGAAGCAGCAGGAAGAGCCCGGCGCCGAGACCCAACGCGACGGCGCCGAGAATCGCCAG
>JANWHL010000265.1 GCA_025450405.1 Ktedonobacterales bacterium | reverse complement strand
GTAGCGCACGCCAGCCGGTTTGCGCTGGCGTGCGCTGAACTGGCCTGGCGCTAGCTGGCTAGCTGGCTAGCTGGGGCTGGCGACCAGTCCCGCCGATCCCTGGTCGGGCAGGCCGGTCGTGGCAGGCCCGGCGGCGCGCGCGGGCAGGCCGCCCTCCAGGGCGACCGCGAGCGCCTCGCGCGCATCGTCAACCGGCACGAAGGTCATCTGCGCGCGCAGGTCGGCTGGCAGTTCTTCCAGGTCGTATTCGTTGCGCTTGGGCAAGATGATCGTGGTGATACCCGCACGATTGGCGGCGAGCACCTTTTCTTTCAGCCCGCCAATCGGCAACACCTTGCCGCGCAGGCTGATCTCGCCGGTCATCGCCACATCCGAGCGCGCCTTGCGCCCCGTCACAAGCGAGGTGATGGCAGTGGTCATCGTCACACCTGCCGACGGGCCATCTTTGGGAATCGCGCCCTCTGGCACATGGATGTGGAAAGCCTTGCCATCAAAGACGCGCGGGTCGATGCCGAGCGCCTGGGCATTCGAGCGCACATAGGTGAGCGCCGCCTGCGCCGATTCCTTCATCACGTCGCCCAGCATGCCCGTCAGCACCAACTCGCTCTCGTGGCTTGGCATCATCGCCGCCTCGATGAAGATGATGTCGCCGCCGACCGGCGTGAAGACCAGGCCCGTCGCCACACCCGGCCGGTCGATACGCTCCGCCACTTCCGAGACATGCGACGGCCGACCGAGCAAGTCGCGCAAACGCTCCGGCGGGACCACCACCGGCCCCGCCTGACCCTCCGCGATCTGCCGCGCCACCTTGCGGCAGACGCCAGCGATCACGCGCTCCAGGTTGCGGACCCCCGCCTCGCGCGTGTAGCCCTCGATGAGCGCCACGATCGTCTCGTCGGGGACCGTGATCTCCGCCGCCATGAGACCGTTCGCCGCGACCTGTTTCGGCAGCAAGTAGCGCCGCGCGATGTGGAGCTTCTGGTCGAGCGTGTAGCCCGAGAGTTCCAGGATCTCCATGCGGTCGCGCAGCGGCGCCGGGATTGGCTCGAGCGCATTGGCCGTGGCGATGAACATCACGTGCGAAAGGTCAAACGGCAGGTCCAGATAGTTGTCGCGGAAGCTGTGATTCTGCTCGGGGTCGAGCACCTCCAGCATCGCCGCCGAGGGGTCGCCGCGCCAGTCCGAGGCGAGCTTATCGACTTCGTCGAGCATGAAGACCGGGTCGTTAGCCCCCGCGCGCCGCAGCGATTGCAGGATGCGGCCGGGCATAGCGCCGATGTACGTGCGCCGGTGGCCGCGAATCTCCGCCTCGTCGTGGATGCCGCCGAGCGAGACCCGCACGAACTCGCGGCCGAGCGCCCGGGCGATGGATTGTCCAAGGGAGGTCTTGCCGACCCCCGGCGGCCCCACGAAGCACAAAATCGGCTCGCGGCTCACCGCGCCCCCACCCAGGCCGACCGGCGTGCTCTCCTGCCGCTCCGCCTTCAGCCGCCGCACCGCCAGGTATTCGAGGATGCGGTCTTTAATGCGCTCCAGGTCGTAGTGGTCCTCATCGAGGATGACCCGCGCGTGCGGCACGTCGATTGGCTTGCCGGTGCTCTTGTCCCACGGCAGCGATGCGAGCAGGTCGAGGTAGGTCCGGATGATCGAATACTCCGGCGAGGCCGCGGGTAGCTTCTCCAGCCGCGACAGCTCGCGCGCGGCCTCCTTGGCGGCCTCCTCCGGCAGGTGGGCGGCGGCAATCTGGTCGCGCAGCTGGTTGGTGGTCGCGGCCTCGTCGCTCTCCTCGCCCAGCTCGCGCTGAATCGCCTTCAGCTGCTCGCGCAGGAAGTATTCACGCTGCGCCTTGCCCATCTCCTCCTGCGCCCGGCTCTGGATCTTCTTCCCGAGCTCCAACACCTCCAGCTCGCGATTGAGGAAGGCGGTGAGCTTCTCCAGCTTGGCGCGGATGGAGTCGAGCTCCAGCATCTCCTGGCGCAGCTCGAGGTCCATCTGCACCGCGCTCGCGATCAGGTAGACCACCTGGAGCGGATTCTCCAGATTGAGCGCCGCCACCGCCAGCTCATTCGGCAGGTACTGCACGAGACTTACGAGCCGCTGAAATAGCTCAATGGCGTTGCGCTTGAGGGCCTCCGTCTCCATGTCCACGGTCGTGGACTCCGGCGAGGCTTGCACCCGTGCGGTCAGGAACGGCTCCTCCGCCACCCAGTCGAGGATGGTGATGCGCTCCAACCCCTGCACGATGACCTGGATGGTGCCATCGGGGATGCGCAGAAGACGGGCGATGCGCGCCACGGTGCCCACCCGAAAACAATCGTTCGGGCCCGCCACGTCCACGTCGGAGTCTTTCTGCGCCACCAGCCCCACCAGCCGCGGCCCGCGCATCGCCTCATCGATCAGCTTGACGGAGCGCTCTTTGCCCACGCCGAGAGGCACCACGGCAAAGGGATAGACCACCGTGTCCTTCAGCGGCAGGATAGGCAGGGCGTCCGGCAGGTCCACGGCGGGCTCCTCCGGCTCCTCGCGAGTGGCCGGCCCGGAATTGATGGCGCTCGCGGTCGTGTCACGCTGCACGTCGCCGGGCGCATCCGTTGGCGTGTCCCGCGGCGCATCGCTGGGCGTGTCGTCGGCGGGCGGGCGACCTGGCTCCGGGTTGGGCCGGGAGTCGGGGTCGTCGGCGGCGCGGCGCGGCGTGGCGGGCACGTACGGGGGCAGACCGTATCCACCGCCACCGTGGCCCCTCAGAGAGTCCTCAGGCATCTCGCACGACTCCTTGCCGCACCCTGTGACGTTCGGCGCCCAGTGGCCCGGATCCGGCCGGGGATGCCGGCGGCGCCGACAGCCCGTGGGCCGGCAGGGCAAGGTCTCCGGTGCCGCGCGGGGTCACGAAACCGCCCGTGTTCGTCGCGCGCTGTGGCGGCACGCTGGCGGGCTCGCGCACGGTGCGGACCGCCTTGGGCAGTTGGATGCGCAAGAAGCCGTTCTCGTACCGTGCCTCCACACGCTCGCGGTCCACCTCCGTGGGCAGCAGCACCTCGGCGCGGAAGGGGCCGTAGCGGATTTGCGCCTCGTGGTAGTACGTCGTGTCGCCGTGATCGGGGTCTTCGTCGCGCCGGCCGGTCACCACCAGGGCGTCCTCATAGAGGGTGACCTCGATGTCCTCCTCGCGCATGCCGGCGAGCTCCATCTTCACCAGGATGGCCTTCGGCGTCTCATGGATGTCCGCGGGCGGTCGCCACTGGACGGCACCGTGTGGCAATGGCTGATGCTGCCCCTGCCGCAGGAGGTCGTCCATCAATTGGCGGTAGTGACGCTGCAGACTTTGCTGCGTCGTCGCGTCCGCGCCGAAGTGATACGTGACGTACTTATAGCGGAGTCGCATGCGAGGTCGCTCACTTTCCCAGGCCCCCGAGCGTCGGCGGGCGGGACCACCCCATCTTCTTCGCCCCGCCCGCCGAACGTCTCGCGGACATCCACCGTAGACATACACCTCTGGCCAAACAGTCACGCCCTAATAGTCGTTGGGAGCTAGCTCCTGGTCGCCATCGGCGAGCGCCGCCTGGCAGCTCGCGCAGAGGTACTGAAACTCCGAGACGTCAGCCTGAGCATCGCTGAGGGCGGGCAGCGCCCGTTCGCGCGGGACCATTCGCCCACAACGTGCGCAGTCGACATATGTGGTCGCGGTGGGCACGCCGAGGGTCCGCATGGTTCCGACAAAGTCTTCTTCCATCGAGGCTACCTCCCGCACGAGTGCCCGCGGGCGGTCGTGGCCGCCGGGGCGAACGACTCCACAGCTAACCAGCGTACAGGTGATTATGGCACAGGCGGGCGGCCCCCGCAACGTGCCGGCTCGAATTCGCGCGTGTCACGCACGGGGCGACTCCCACAGGAGCACAGCCGCGGGCCGCACTACGTACGCCGCGACATCCACCTGGCGGTGCCAGCCCCGCCGCGCCAACCACCCGGCCGCGCCGTCACACCCGCGCAGGAGCTATGCCAGAGTCGCGCCGGTCGGTTGCGGCCGAGTGAAGCGTGCTGAGGCGCGGATGGCGGCACGGACGCAGATAGACCTGGGGCCGGCGGGCACCCTGAGTGCGCGCGGAGAATCGTGGCCGATCCCGCGTCCGCCGCAGTACTCTCCCGAAAATTTGCCAAAGGTTGAATCCTTTCTGGACCTTCGCCCTTTGTTGCCCGCGGCCCCCACAACCCGCGCGACGCTCAGGATGACACGCGGACCTTCAATTCCGCATTCTCCCCCGACCATGTTGTCCGCCCTTGGCCTCTGCCCTCGCCCATGGCAGCATCCATAGTCACGGCCATCGCTGACGCCGCGCGTCATGGGGCTCCCCTCTGTGTCCTCTGTGTCCACCTTGTGAACTCTCCAGTCCCCGTCCCACAGCGCTTTCGGCACGCATCATGTATAATCTCAGCCATCATCATCACCGCCCGCGTGGATACCTCTGTGGCCCGATGTGCGCGAGCGCATGCGGAGTGTCTGGCGCGCGTGTATCGGCGCGCCAGTGTGGCCGACGCGGTGCGTGGCTGGCGGCGGGCACGCGGAAGGACGGCGACCGATGGCACGGCGGGGCGAGTGGTATGACGAGAAGGCGGCCCCCGCGCGCCGGCAATGGTGGGTCGTAGGCGGGCTGGCCGTGGCGCTGGTGGCGCTGGTCGGCGCGGGCGCGCACGTCCTGGCGGATGCCAACACCGCGGCGGCTGGACCAGCCGGCGCCGTCTCCCGCTACTGCCACGCCCTCGAGGCCAAGGACTATCTCAGCGCCTACTCCTACTTCGCGCCCGCCGGGCACGACGGGCTCACCGCGAGCCAGTACGCCACTATGGCGACTCTGCGCGATCATGTGGACGGCATCGTGACCCGCTGCGAGGCCACCGACCCCACCGGCGCGGACGGTCTCGGCCGGGGCCTCGGCATCGAATTCGGCGCCAGCACCGAGACCGTAGACGTCACCATCGCCCGCGCCACGCTCGGCAGCCGGACCGGTGCCCTCACGCTGGAGCGCGCCCCGGCGTCGTCAGGCACGGTGGTGGCATGGCTCATCCGCGCGCAGGACCCGGCGCTCGCGGGGACCGACCTCGCGCCCATCGAGGCCGCGGTCAGCTTCTGCGGCGACATCTTGAAGGGCGACTACAACGCGGCCTTCGGGGCACTCTCCGTCGCCCAGCAAAAGGTCGCGAAGGGCGAGACGACCTTCTCCGCCGTGGCCAGACCCCCGCGCGACATCCGCTACACGAGCTGCGTGCCGGTCTACTCCGGGTATCATCTCACCAGCACCACCACCGCCGCCGTCGCCATCGCGCTCGGCACCACCATCACGCTGCCGGCGTGGACCTCGAAGGCGACTGACTTGTTCACCCTCAAGCTGGTCCGCGAGGGCGGCGCTTGGAAGGTGGACGGCGTCATCCTACCGGGACCGGGCATTAGCGTGTAGGACCGCGCCGACAAAAGTGCTATTTTCGCGCCTCGCCCTCAGCCCAGCGGGTGCGTGGCGCCGGCGGGCCCCGAGACGTGTTGGCCGCGCAATCCACGACGACATGCCATGTGCCCACCCCACGATCACCCTTTTGCGGCGGCGGTGTTGGGCGGGGTGGGCGCGTCCTGCTTGAATCGATACACCGAGAGATAGTGGCCCTCGGGGTCCTTGGCGAGGAAGTAGCGACCAAAGGGGAGGTCCATCGGGTGACTCTCCATCGCGACCCCGGCCTCCTGCCACCGCTGCCAGGTCGCGTCCACGTCGTCCACCTCAAAGCTCAGCTCGACGTTACCGGACCCCTCCGCGCTCGCGGGCGCGAACTTCGCCGCCGCCTTGTCCTGCAAAGCCACCAGCGAGCCCGCCGCCGGCCGCAGCGTCTGGAAAGTCGGGCTCGAGACCTCCTCGACCACCGTCATACCAAGCAACTCGGTGTAGAACGCCTTCATCTTCTCCATGTCGCTCACGTAGATAACGACGAAGCCCAGGTTCATGGCGCGATCTCCTTCCAGGCGCGCGTGTATCCCATGTGTGACCACGCCGCGTCTCGGCCGCCATCACCAGCGTAACACCGGCGCGTGACAGTGCTGTGGCAACAGCGGCGCGCGTCGTGGTGATGCCAGTCCAATTTCAGGGCCACGAACAGGATGTGCGCACCTACGCCGCGCCCACCACCCGCACGGCCGCCGCCGCCGCCGCCAGGTTCACCGCCGGTGTGGTCGGCTTGATGCTGCAGCCCGGCGCCACCAGCACGTGCCGGCCCTCCGTCTGGGTGACGGCCTCGCGCACCTGGCCCGCCACGGCCCCCGGCGTGCCCTCCGCCAGCACGCCCACGTCCACCCCGCCCATAACGGCCTTGCCCGAGAGGTCGCGCCCCTCCGCGAGCGAAGGATTGCCGGCGGCGGTGCTCGCCCAGCTGATGGCCTCGACGGGATAATCCGCCAGCGCGCGGAAATAGATGTTCTGGCCGCAGTTGTGCAGGATGTTGAAGGGCGCCTTGCCGGCGAACGACTCGACCACCGCCAGGTCATACTCCACGCCCCAGCGGCGATATTCGTCCTCGGTGAGCACGTCGGCGCTCGCCCAGCCAGTGGTGGCGAAGAAGATGCCGCTCGCGCCGGTCTCGAGGCACGCCTGGGCGTAGGCGGTGAAGGTCTCGACGATGACGTCGAGCGCGGCCCGCAGCGCACCGGGGTCGTCGGCCATCGAGGTGCGCACGGGGGCGGGGTCGTTGCCCGCCAGATACTTGGCCACCGAGAGCGGCGAGAAAATCGTCTGGACGAAATAGGCGCCGCCCTTCAGCCCGTCGCGGATCTGCGCCAGGGCGTCGAGCTGCTCGCCGAGGACGCCCGCATGCGGCTCCAAGGGCCGGATGCGCCGCCAGTCGGCCGGCTCGGTGACGGCGCGCTTGGTGATGCGCGGACCTTTGTCCGGCGCGGTGGGCCGCTCCAGTCGCACGCCCCAATCCTCCACGTGGTAGCTGGCGCGCGGGTTGACCTTCATGTAATCCCAGCCGTAGGCGGTGTAGTTCTCGAGCATCGCGTCGGCGAGGCCGGCGGGACTCCACTCCTTGAGATAGCTGTGTCCCCAGAAGCTGATGGGCACCTGGTCCACCGTCTCACCGCGCAGCGCCGCCGCCACGCGCTCGATCTTGTTCATGGTCATCTCCCGTCCAGCGTGTTGCACTGCCACGGACCCGTCACCAGGGGCCACTGGGCATTGTATTCCCCCCATCACCCCACGTGCGCGGAGAGTGTGTAACGCGCGGGCACGACCGTGGAGGGCGCCATGGCCGTGACCACGACCGTCACGTTGTCGAGCGTCCCAGCGAGGCCGGAGATGGCGGTGGTCGCCTTGCCCGTCGCCGGGTCCACCGCGATCTGGCGCACCATCGGCGCGCTGCCGTCGGCGGGGAAGAGAACGGCCTGCAGCAGCCAATGCTCGGGCAGGACGTTGTTCGAGCGGATGAAGCCCGCGGCCACCCAGCCATTGTCGCTGGCGATGTTGTCCTTGAAGCCGAGCGCCGGGACCTGGATGTTGTCGAGCGTGAGACCCTGGCAATGGACCGCGTCGTCGGTGATGACCTCGAAGCGCACCTGGACCTGCTTGCCGGCGTAGGCGCTCAGGTCGGCCGTCTCAGGCGTCCACGCGCGGGTGAGCGCGCACCCCGCCGGCCCCACCGCCGCGCTGGTCATGCCATTGCCGATGTTCGCGCCGTACGGATTCTTGGTCGTGCTGGTGCTCGTCGGGACGGTGGTCCAGTTCTTTCCGCCGTCGGTCGAGACCTCGACATACGCGTAATCGAAGTCCGGCTCCAGGTCGTACCAGGCGTCAAAAGTAAGCGCCACGTGCCTACCCGCGAGCGCCGAAAGGTCAAACGCGTGGGTGAGAGTGGCGTCCATGTCGTCGCCGCTATTGCTCCACCACTCATTCGCCGCCCCGCCAAACGGGCTGTTGCCGACGATGGTGGTGTAGGGGCTGCCCGCGAAGGTCAGGTTGAGCGTGGTACCGGCGCCCCCGCCCTGGAATTTGTAGTAATGCGCCGCGTACTGGTGGACCGTCGCGGGCGTCGCCGCGCCGCCGTCGGTGAACGGGTACGTGCTGACAGTGTCCTGGACGGTGACCTGCTGGTCCTGAATGGTGGGGTAAGCGTAGATGCCGTTGGCCGCGGCGGGGTCGTTCACCAGGTTCGCGACGACGAATTTCGCGAAGACGTCGTTGAACGTGTCTTTGTAGCCATGCTTCGCAAGCACATCGTCGAAGTTGAGCGGCGTCTGCGCCGGGTCCTGGAGCAGTTCCTTGAGCACGCCGTAGCCGCCGTAGTGCTCGGCAAAGTAATCCATGAAGAGGTAGCCGGCGCCGTAATGCTCCACGTTGGCGTTCTGGTCGTCGGTCCAGCCGCCGAGCATGGTATCGGGACTTTGCAGGAAGGCCTGGTCCACGCCACCGGAGTCGAAGTGGTTGATGTGCTGCGCCAGCACCGACATGCCCTCATTCGCCCACGAGGGGTCCGCCGGGTGCCAATACCAGTGGATCATGTGCTGGAATTCGTGCGCCAGCGTGGCATTGTAGAAGTCAGTCCCCGGTGGCGAGTTCCCATCGAGGTTGACGTAAATCATCTGACGCTCGTTGGAGTATTGAAACACCGAGGTAGGATACTCGTCCTCGGAGGAGAAGTACCCGCCGACGTTGCCGAGGCCGCCGGTGTTGAGCACGGTGATGTGCGGGTCGTCGTCGGGGCCGGGACTCCAGTGCGGGCCGTAGGTGCGCTCGTCGGTGGGAAAGCTCTGGCGCTCGAAGAGTTTGGCCGAGGCAATGATGCCGTCCACGTCCGCCGGGGCGCCGTCCGCCAGATACATGTAGAGGTGCGGCGTCACATACACGAGCCGCGCGGTCACCTGTTTGTAGCCACTCTGCTCGTCGGTCACCCAGAACTTCGACGACTGACCGACCTTCTCGTTGCGCGGGCTCGTGCGCGCCAGACAGCCAATCGGGGCGGCGAGGTGCTTCACCACCTCCTGCTGGATGCGATAGAGACTGCGGATTGGCCGGGGCGTCTGGAGCACGCGAGCGGCGTTGTTCGCGGCGAGGGCGGCGGTGGCGCTCCCCGACGGCGCGGGGATGTTCACGGGCGCCGGGGGATTGGTCCACGCGGGGCAGACGTTGCCCGTGATGGGGACGGCCGTGGGGGTGGGAGTGGTCACGGTCGGCCCAAAGATGGAGCACCCGCTCAAGATGACGACCACCGCCAGCATCCCCGCGGTGGCCACCCCGACTCTGCCGCGTACCCGACTCATATAGAACCCTCCCCGGCCCCGCCGCCGCGGGCGCTCCGTACCATCCGTCCGGCGCTCAGATGGACGCCCCCCCGACGATCATCGGCGGCCCCGCCCGATTGTAGCAGGTCGCGGGCGGCTCGGGAAGGGGACGGTGGGACGGGGCGAGCAGCACACCGCGGGCATGGCCCCGAACGGGGCGATCCGGCGAATCAGCGGCGTGGCATACACGACGACCGCCAGCAATGGGGCGAGGCCCATGATGGGCGTGAACACGCGCTCGAAGATCGTCAACGTCGTGGTCACGCCAATGAGGAAGCCGACCAGCCCG
>JANWHL010000264.1 GCA_025450405.1 Ktedonobacterales bacterium | reverse complement strand
TATTGAACCTGGTTCTGTTGTTGCTCGGCCAGGGTGTGGGCATAATGGATCAGTCCCTGAGTACAATCAGTTTCGAAATAGTAGTAGGTTGTGGTGGGGGCCGTCAGGAAATTCGTGATGGCGTCGACGCCATACTGGTTGATGCCGGGCGCCGCGATCGGACCAGGTGGGAGCCCGGGATGCGTATACGTGTTGTAGGGGCTCTGGGGGGCGATCAGGCGCGCGGAGTTGTTCAACTTCGGCCAGGGGTTTTGCGCGGTGCCCGTGGCGTATTGGACCGTGGGATCTGAATCCAGCGTAATTGGTCCGCCGTTGTCGGGCCCCGATCGCACGCCCGCCGCGGCGAGATAGCGGTTGTAGTACACGCTCGCTACACCGGCCATCGGACCAGCGTGGCGCGCCTCGCGCTCGTCCAGGGGCGCTAGGATGAGTGTGTCGTACAGGGCGCGGGCGTCATCCTTGGTGCCGAAGAGCTTCTCCATCTGGGTGAAAATGCTTACCTGTTTCCCACCGACGGTCAGCATGGTCGCGTGCGCTTTGCACTGCGCCTCGTCGGCAATGTACGCGTCGCGGTGGGCAAAGTCGGGGCCCATGCACAGCGTATCGCCCAGGTCCGCGATGAGTCGCTCCACGACATCGGCCGCCGTGGCGTTGGCCAGGTAGTTGTCCTTCACTGGGTAGAGATAGCCCTCGAGCGCGTAGAGGACCTTGGGCTGCTTGGGCTCGACGTACCAGAACTTTTTGGAGAGCGCCGTGCCGTCGGGCTCGACGCCGGTCGTCGCGATCCGCAGAAACGCTGTGGCATCGAAATTCGGGAGGGTGTTGTTCTGGGTGAACAGGGCGGCGTACTCGGTCACACGAAGGCCGGGCGGCACATTGATCGCCACCTGCCGCTGCTGAACGATTTTCCCGGTGAGGAGGGTCTGAACGATGTCGTCCATGGTCATGCTCGGCGACAGGGCATAGGTGCCCTGCTGGAGGTGGGCGTCCAGCTTCTTGTACTTCGCGAGCAGCCAAAAGGCGAGCGAGTTGCGAATCAATCCGTCCTTCTGAAGCCGATCGGCGATCTTGGAAGCGCTATCATTCTCAACCACCTGGAATTGGACGATATGAGTCGAACCTTTCGCCGCTGGTTGAGTCAGATTGAGTCCGGCCGCGACCCCAACAAAGCCGCAGCCAAAAGCCATGAGCGTCAGCAGTACCGCAAAGACGCGCAGCGCCCCTTTCATCCGCAAGCCCTCCACTCACTGGCCGATTCCGTGAACGCCTGATCGCAAGCTCCGACAATGTCGCCGGGTGGGCGCCGCATCCCGGAGCCTCCCACCACTACCCTGGGAAACAGCCGAGGCTGGTCCGAGCCGCCACCGACTGGAAAGCACTCAACGTCTTCGCGAAGTGGGCCTGGCCGCAACGGTCCGCCGCGACGAAGTAATACGGCGAGGCCATGGGGTCATCGGCCGCCGCGGCCGCCGCGATGTCGACCCACGTGGGGGCGGCAATGGGGCCGGGCGGCAACCCGGTATTGTCGCGCACGGCCGTGTTGTACGCGCTCCAGGAGTCGACGCTGACAGCGGGCGCGCCCAACGGCGTCCACCAGTTGCCGTTGGTGGGGGGGTGCGTTGAGTCGCGGACGTACTCGGTTGACGCGTCCGCGTCCAGGTTCTGCACATACTCACGGTACGGCGAGAGCCGGTTCGCGTGCGCCGTCAGGTATCGATTATAGTAGACATCCGCAACACCTGAGGCGCCAGCGTCGGAGGGGGTCATGCGGGCCACCAGGGATGCCAGGCTGAGCGCGTTATAGAGCGCGGCCACGTCGTCCGTCGTGAAATACCGTTTGCGCATTTCCACGAACACGCTCACGTGACTGGTGCCGACGGTCAGTTGGGCCGCATGCGCCTCGCATTGCGCGCGGTCGTGCACATACGCATCCGCGTGCGCGTCATCCGGGCCCGGGCAGAGCTTGTCGCCCAGGGCATCCAGAAGCCGATCGATGACCTTTATCTCATCGTCGCCCTCGGGCACAAAGTACGTTCCAGGCAGCAGATAGCCCTCCAGCGCGTAGTAGGTCCCACCATGCTTCGGCGCGACGAACCAGTAGCTCGCCGAGATCTTGCCGCCGCCCGGGACCACCCCACTGGAGACGATCTTGAGGAAGTTGCTGGCATTGAAAGCGGGGAGACTGGAGAAGAGTGTCGGATACTGAGTAACGCGCCGGCCCGGAGGCACCACAACCAGACGCATTCCTGGCGGCACGATGACCAGTGGCTGGTCCGGTTGGCCGCCAACCAAGCGCGACACGACCGCGGCGGTGGTCATGTCGGACGTCAGATTGTAGATGCCCGGGCGGACGACGCCACGCCTGGCCTGGGCAGCCACGCGGAAGACGAGCGCGCTACGGATGAGGCCCTGGTGTTGAAGGCGATCGGCTACGGCCGCGACGCTTTCGCCGGGCTGGACCTGAAATTCGATGACGGTGTCGGCATCCGCCCGCGCGGGTTGGGTCAGGTCGAGCGCGGCATTCACGCCCAGGAAACCGACGGCAAGGGCGCAGAGGGTGAAGATGCCCGTCAGCACGGGTCCGGTATGTCGCCGGCTTGCCATCTCCCCCTCCTTCCCCCGCATTGCCCCGCGCCCGCGACGCTCAGCCTTCTGGTTGCTAGCGGCGCCGACGGGGGGCCAGTGGGCCGTTCGGTGTGGCTTGATTGGTCAGGTCGCCTCCAGCGGCTGATTCTCCGCCAGCCAAGCGCGCCGAGTCGCTCGACGAACGCGGGAGATCTGACTCTCCTAGCTCGCGGGGACGATCGAGATAATTCTGGAGGATGACCGCGGCCGCCGCCGCGTCCAGACGCGCACGCGCACGCTCCGGCCGGACGCCAGCCGCACGTAGGGCGTCGGCGGCCTCCAATGTGGAGTACCGCTCGTCCCAGAGGACGATCGGCGTGTCCACGCACCGGCGCAGTCGGTCCGTGAACGCCTGGACCGCTTGCGCCTGCGGGCCAACGGAGCCATCCAGGCTGAGCGGCAGTCCGACCACCACGAGCTCGGCACGGGCCTCGGCAATGGCGCGAGCGATAGCATCCAGCGCGCGGGTTGCGGAGGTGCGCCGGATCATGCCGCGCGGGGTCGCGAGCGTTTCTGTCGCGTCGCTCACGGCCACGCCAATGCGCGCCAGGCCGACATCCAGGGCAAGAATGACCATCGGGCGCCGCGTCTCTTTCTGAGCCGTCCTTTGGGCGCATTGTACGGCCTGGCATGGCGTCTGGCAAGCGCGAGAGGCCCTGGCGGCTCGCTCCCCCCTAGAAGTCCCATTTTGCCGCCACCGCCCCGGCGTGCGCGGACGAGTATGGTAGACTGGTGGGGCGATTGTCCGACAAGCGGATCCGCGTGCCGACGAGATGTCGCGGGCGCGATCCTGGGGACGGGCAAAGCGCATGCGCCGGGAGCGCCTTTCGCGCCATGGCGTGAATGGCCGCGCGGCGGCCGCGCTCGCGGAGAGGAGCGACACGTGACGGCCTTCTGGTACTTCATCGTGGCCATCGGCTTGCTCGCCACCGTGATCAACTTTGGTCTCGCCACCGGGCGCCGTGAGCGCCCGTTATACGCGGCCGTGCGGTTGCTGGCGGGCGTGGTGAGCCTCGCCGTGTCGGGTGGCGTCGTGCTGTCGAAGCTCGCGCTTGGCCTACACCTGCCGTCGAGCATCCTGGGAACAGACCCAAAGGCGTTTGTCATCATCGCCACTGGCCTCTTTATCGGCGGCACGTTGATGCTGCCGGCGTACATCGAACGGGGTGGCGGCGACCAACAGGGACCAACCTTGCAGCAGCGTGCGGCGCGGCCCGCCAACGCATCGGTCCGCCTCGAACGCGACAGCGACCAGTGGGTGAATTGAGCCGTGTGGCTTGACCTCGGCAATACCTCTAGGGGGCGTCCAGATGGGCGCCCCTTCGGTATGTCGAATCCGGCAGAGTCGCCGTATCCACCGGCATTGCACGGACCGAGTTCTTCCAGGGCCAGAGCGTTCCCGGCCCGCGTTCACCGCCCTGTTATCATCGCGTGCCTTGATGGTCTGGGGGGCGCGGCCCGAATCATGCATATGACGCGCGGAACATTGGTCACCGTGCCCTCGCGCTCTACCTCGATGGCGGGCAGCGCGCGGAAAGCACAACAACTCGCCCGTGATGAGCGGAAACAGGAACACGGCAGCGATTCGTGCGCCCTGGACCACTCAGACGAAAGGGATGGGATTGACGTCATGGAAGCACTACCTGTTGAACGCGACGGCGGACGTGTACGGAGCGCGGGCACCGTCAATTGGCGAGGCGATGCGCTCGGCGAGGTGGGAAATTTCCCGACCACAGCCGATCACCGGACGCGATTAGTAGAAGCTCTGGACGACCTCACGGCGCATCTCACCGCGCTTGCGGAAGATGACGTGGAGAGCGGGCGGCCGGGGTATAGCAATCATCTCGCCGAGGACGCGCAAGACCAACAAGCGGCCCAGAGTGTCGCGGCACGCCGAGCGCTGGTGCGTCGCGAGATGCGGGCGCTGGAGCACGCGCTGCACCGAGCCGACGCCGGACAATACGGGATTTGCGAGGACTGTGGGCGAACGATTCCGCCTCGCCGGCTCGAAATCGTCCCGGCGGCGACCCTGTGCGTCAATTGCCAGGCACGGCGTGAGACTCATTTCGCGGCACACTAGCTGGCCGTGAGCTGTGGAGCGCACCGGACGACGCGGCGCAAGTCCCTTGCCGAGCTCGTTAGCGGTGGGGTTCCGTCACGAACCGGCCACCTGCCGCGCGGCGGAGACGATCGCGGACCGCCAGACCTAGTCCGGTCTGGCCGAAGGTGTGCGCGACAATGCGATCCACCGCCTGTTCATCGAGGTCCCTGAGGCCGGCGTACAGGTGGCGAGCGATCGCCGCGAGGTCGC
Organism: Ktedonobacterales bacterium; assembly: GCA_025450405.1. Classification (GTDB taxonomy): domain Bacteria; phylum Chloroflexota; class Ktedonobacteria; order Ktedonobacterales; family JADMIN01; genus JANWHL01. The sequence goes on along the minus strand of JANWHL010000264.1, from coordinate 4,708 downwards.
CCGCGGGCCCCAGCGCGAACACATGCGCTCCCGATTCCCTGAGCGCCTGAGCCTCATCGTCAGGCACGAGCGCGCCGACGCGCTCGCCGGCGGCAATGGCTGAGCGTGCGCGTTCAAGGAGAGCCGATTGCGCGGCGGGTCCATCCCCGTCCCAGACCTCGAGCGAGGCACGGGGGGCGTAGTGGCGCTCAAACTGGCCCGGCGCGCGTTTGAGCGACCTGTCATCGGGCGGCTGGTCAGGCGTGGTCGCGGATGTCGCATGGCCAGCGTCGGGCTCCGGCGCGGCGTCCGCGGGCGGGTCGACGATCCCCAGGACGGCGCGCAGCGCTTCGAGGGTGACGGCACCTGGCCGGAGCAATCTCGGCGGCTTCGTGGTCATGTCCAGGACCGTGGACTCCACTCCCACCGAGGACGGTCCGCCATCGAGGATGCACGCGATGCGGCCATTCAGGTCCGCCAGGACGTGCGTGGCGCTCGTCGGACTGGTGTGCATGAAGCGATTGGCACTGGGCGCGGCCACCGGCACACCGGCGGCGTCGATCAGCGCGCACGCGACCGGGTGCGCCGGCACGCGCACGCCGACCGTGTCACCACCGGCCGTGACGACGGGCGCAATGGCGTCCCCGCGGGGGAGGACGAGGGTGAGCGGGCCAGGCCAGAAGCGTGCCGACAGGATCCGCACCACGGCGGCGAGCGCGGAGTCCAGGCGCGCGACGGATGGGAGATCGCGCGCGTGTGCCAGGTGCACAATCAGGGGGTCGTTGAGTGGCCGTTCCTTGGCCGCGAAGACGCGAGCGGCGGCCTCGGGCCGCGTGGCGTCCGCGCCCAGCCCGTACACCGTTTCCGTGGGGAAAGCCACTAACTCCCCCGCGCGCAGCAGAGCGGCCGCGCGTTCGATCGCCGCGCGGTCCGCTGTGGGGTCGGCGGCGCGCAGTACGAGCGTGCGCACATGCCCTGACGAAGACTCGCCTGCCGTGTGGGCGCCTGGTTGGTCGAGATCGGGATCGGTCATGATGGTCCCGCCACTGCGGCAGTGTGAGGTTCATGCGCGTGCCGCTCACCAGCGGACTATAGCACGCCGGGTCGGCCCGCGATGGGCCGACCCGGCGGTGGTCACGGCGTCGCTGGAGGAGCCAGAGGAATCAGCTGGCGGTCACACCAGCTGGGGCGAGATCTTCGTAGTCGGCGAGAACGGTGGCATCCTGGCCATTGGACACCTTGACGGCGGAGAACATGAGGGTGAACACCGCGGCGACGACGACATTCAGGATGAACGCGATCAGCGCGGTGTAGACGGGATATGCGTGGCCGCCGAACGTCAACGTGAAGGTGGACGCGAAGTTGACGGACGCCGCCATCCACGTGCCCGCGACCATACCTACCGCCCAACCAATGAGCAATGCCCAGCGATTGAACCAGCGTGTGTACAGGCCGAACACCAGCGCTGGGAAGATCTGCAGAATCCACACACCCCCGAGCAACTGGAGGTTTATCGCGTAGAGCGTGGCGCCGGGGATCAGGACGAACCCGAGGGCGCCAAGTTTGACCACCAGCGAGGCTGTCTTCGCGGTATTCGATTCCTCCCGGTCGGAGGCCCCGCGGCGGAAGTACTCCTTGTAGATGTTGCGCGTGAAGAGGTTGGCCGCGGCGATCGACATCACCGAGGCGGGGACAAGTGCGCCAATGGTGATGGCCGCGTAGGCGAAGCCGGCGAACCACGACGGAAACATGAGGTGAATCAAGCCCGGCACGGCGATGTTGGTCTTGTAGATGGGGTCTGGCTTGACGCCCGCGGCGAGCGCGAAGTACCCCAGCAGCGCGATCAGGCCGAGCATGAATGAGTAAATCGGCAGCAGCGCCATATTGCGCTTGACCACCGTCCCACTCTTGGAGGCGAGCACGCCGGTGACGGCATGTGGGTACATGAACAAGGCGAGGGCGGAGCCCAGCGCCAGCGTGGAGAACGCGACCTGCGACGCCGACGTCCCCAGGAAGATGGAGCCGACCGGGCCGGTGGTGCTCTTCGCGTTGGCCGCGACAAAGTGCTGCTGTGCAAGCGCGAAGATGTGGCCGTAGCCACCAAGCTGAATCGGGATGTAGATGACGCAGACAATGACGGCGATCCAAATCATGCAGTCTTTCACGATGGCAATGAGCGCCGGTGCGCGAAGGCCGCTGACGAAGGTGTACGCCGCCAGAATGACAAAGGCCACGAGGAGGGCAATCTCAGGGTTAATGCCCAACTCGAAGATCGAGACCTCCATGCCGTAGAGCTGGAGGGCGATGTAGGGCATCGTGGCCAGGATGCCGGTGAGGGCGACCGCCAGTGCCAGCCAGTGGCTGTCGAAGCGCCCGCGGACGAAGTCCGCGGCTGTCAGATACCCACGTTTGCGAGACACCGCCCAGAGCCGCGGCATGAACAGGAAGACCAATGGGTAGGTGATAATGGTGTACGGCATCGCGAAGAAGGCGAGCGCGCCTTTCGCGAACGCCAGACCAGGCACCGCGACGAACGTGTAGGCGGTATATAGGTCGCCGCCCAGCAGGAACCACGTTACGAGGGTGCCGAAGCGGCTGCCCGCGAGACCCCATTCATGCAGGAGATTTAGATCGCCCTTGCGCCAACGGGCCGCGATGAAACCGACCGCGGTGACACCAATGAACAGAACGATGAAGACGGTGAGCGCCACCCAATCGAGCTTGGGCATGGAGGACTCCTCTTCTTCTGGACGTCCAGGACGAATCCGCACGGCCATGCCGCGTGGTGTCCGCTAGCGCGTGATGAAGTACACGATGGCCGTCAAGACGGCGGTGATGATCACCCACAGGAATTGATACCAGTAAAAGTACGGGACGCCGCCGATCGCGGGCTGAGGGGCCGCGTAGAACGGAACCCACAGGGTGGCGATGAAAGGGATGATCAGGAGCCAGAGGACCCACTGATTCCTCTTCCGGCCTGTGTCGGTGCCATTCCGCATGCTGGTGCTCCTTTCACCGACTGGTTTATTCGGCACTGCCCGCCCCAAGCGGGCAATGGTACCGACGCGCACGGTCTGACGCGGACTGACGTGGACCGGTGCGGGCGAGGGGTCGATACGCTACATAGATGGGCGCAAGATGCTTGCCGTACCAGTTGGGAATAGCGCCCGTGTGGCGCCCGCGTGGCGCGGTGCGGATGACGCCGAAGGTGGCTGTGCCGCGGGGGATGGAGGTGGGATACTCCGCGAGTAGGAGCATTGAGTCCGCTGCGATGCTGACACCGTGGACCATGGCCGCCATCCTTTGATCACCAGGGCGGTTATGGACTACGTAGCTATGGAGTTCGGCAAGGCTATGGAGGTCGGCAAGATCGGTGCCGCTTAAACGACGGGGTGTCGCGCGGAGGGCCGGTGGCCCCGTGCGGACATGCCGGACGCGAATTAGGTCGTAGCTGAACAGTTGTATTTGGAGCAATGGTACACGGCCGATTGCATCGTGTCAAGGGGCGTTCGCTCGGGCACCGTCCGCAACGGCTTGCATAGCAGAAGAGAGGCGGGCCAATCCGTGCGGATAGACCGACTGGCCCTGGAGAATCCCCGCACGCAGGGGCCCGGACGCCGGGTTTGGTACGAGCGCCACAACCCGGAGCACCCGCGCCGCGTAGCCTCCTTGTTTGACCGGGCAATGCGGGGTCGCGCACCGGGGACACCGCATTCGGCCATCATTGTGGGAGCTGGTGCCTGCACCGAGATTCCTCTCGAGCTGCTGGCGCGGACGCACTCGCGCGTAGTGCTCGTAGACCTCGACGCCCTCAGTATGGAGCGTGCCCGCAATGAGCTGCCGTCAGCCTTGCGGCCGCGTGTGCGGGCCGTGGTGGCGGACATCACAGGCGGCGTGAGCGGAAAGCTGAGCGCACTGCTCGGCACACAGCCATGGTCCGACCTCGCCGGGCTTGGCCCCGCCGCGGTGATCGCGGGCGCGGCGGACTGCATCGCACGGTGCGCGGTGCCGGATCCCCCGGAGTTGGCGGCCGGTCTGGGAACGTTCGGCCTGGTGGCGAGCACGATGACCCTGACCCAATTGTTCAGTCTGCCGCTGCTCGATGTCCTCGATGTGATGGCTGTGGTCGCTCCGGCGCTGGTGGGCGAGCAAGACGCTGATCCGCGCTACCAGGCCGCCGCACGCGATTTCCGCCGTCGCGTGGCTCTGGCACACCTCAATCTGCTCGCGGCGTTGCTCGCACCCGGCGGAACGGGAGTCGTCGCCACCGACGTCACCGGACATCTCATCGCGCCCGCGCGAGGTCCGCACGCTCGCGCGGACCGTGAGACCCTTCCTGTCCTCCCACGCGACACGGTGGACCCGCGGGCGGAGTTGGCGGCGAGGTTCCGCGTTGCCGGACCGTTGGAGCGTTGGCGCTGGCTGGCATCGACACCGACGGCAGACCGCCCAGGCCGCGAGTATGACGTGGTGGGCGCGGTGTTCCAGTCACGGGCTTCGCGCGACGCGGGTCAAAGCGCCACTTGACAAATCGCAAATCATGCGGCCAGAATGGGTGACGAGACCGTCGCGATTGCGGGCAACGCATGCCGCCACAACGCGCGCGAGCCTGGGAGGCGTCGCCACACATGCTGATTACGCTCACGTGCCGCGCGCCAAACGCGCCGGACATTGGCTTTCTGTTGGCCAAGAATCCCGCATCTGTCTTAGAGCGGCCTTTCTCGGCGGG
>JANWHL010000263.1 GCA_025450405.1 Ktedonobacterales bacterium | reverse complement strand
GCTGGCTCTGGCGATCCAGCTGGCGGCGGGCCAGCAGACCATCGCGAGTGTGTCCGGCAGTCCGGTGAGTGGGGCGCTGCGGCGCGCGCGACGTCTGGTGCCGTGAGACCGCGGGGCTGGGGAGAGATTCACAATGAGGAACCGGAGGACGGTGAATTAACCACAGAGGACACGGAGAGGACGGAGAGTTAACCGCCGAGGGCGCAGAGAACGCGGAGAGGACGAAGAGGACGAAGAGGACGAAGGGGACGGCGCTCTAGCGGACGCGAGGAGTCCGCCGAGCTCGGCGGCCGCGGGCGGGGTGGTTGGGGCGGGCATGTGGAGCCTATACGTTCCGCCTATACGTTCCGCCTATACGTTCCGCCTATACGTTCCGCCTATACGTTCCGCCTGTACGTTCGGCGTGTTCGTTCCCTGGCGGCCGGTCGCCAGGGAGGCGGGAGAATCCTGGCTGGCGTGCGTCGTGCGCGAGGACCGGGCGGGCGGCGAGCGCCGAGGTGACTGGCGGCGCCCGGCGGGCGTTCCAGTGGGTGTCTCATATCCCATCGTGGTGAATCGTGGCGGGTTCCACACGCCTGAAGACGCGGTGGGCGCACAACCGGCGGGCGCACTATCGCGCGCCCCTACAAACCTTCCGGCTGCGTGGGCCACCGGCGTGGTCTCGGGGTGAGATGGTGGCTGGGATGCGCATGGGCGTACGGTTGTACGCCCATGCGGTGTCGAGAGGGGGTGCCGCGTCCGCGCTCGTCACGCTGAAGGGCACGAGGTCTCGTGGTTAGACGAGAGGGGGTGGAAGCGGCGGCTCGCCCGGGAGACCGCCGACGCTGGCGAGACCACCACCGCGGAGGCCCGAGCCGCTCAGGGCGGAGAGGCCCATGTCGAGTCGCGACCGCAGGCCGGTGCCCAGGGCCGCGGTGGCGGCACGTGGGGGGGCGCCGCGCCCGGGTGCCAGCCCGAGGGCGGTGGCGGCGGCCACGGCGGGACGGCTGGGAGACAACCGGCGACCCACCACGGCGCGCCGACGGGCGGCGTGCGCGCTTTCGCGCAGCCGGGTGTGGTAGTCGTCGATGACTCGTTGATAGAGGCGGCAGTAGCTCGTGCCAACGGCCGGCCAATGCATGCGGCGTCCGTGGTTGAAGGCCCGCAATTGCATGTCCGCCATGCCGGTGGGGTCGTCGAGCAGGGTGTTGACGGCGGTAGAGATGGACTGGGGGTCGCGGAAGCGGGCCAGCATGCCGCGCTCTTCACCTAGCATCTCGCGGGCGTAGGTGAAGGGGGTCGCGACAATGGCCTTGCCGCAGGCGACGGCGTACGCGAGGGTACCGCTGACAATCTGCTCGGGATTCAGATAGGGCATGACGTACACGTCGGTGGCGCGCAGGAAGCGGATCAACTCTTCGGTGCTCAGGTAGTGGTTGTAGAAGCGCACATGGTCGCGCAGGTCTAGCTCGTCGACGAGGGACTTCAGCATCTCGCGGTAGGACTCGCCGGCAAAGCGGCGCTGGCCGGGATGCGTTTGGCCGAGAATGAGGTAGACGACCTCGGGGTGCTGGGCCACAATCTCGGGGAGCGCGCGAATGGCGTATTCGATCCCCTTGTCGGGTCCGAGCAGGCCGAAGGTGGAGAGCACGGTGTGGCCGTCGAGGCCCATGCGGCGCTGGTGGCGTTTGGTCGCCTCGAAGCGCACGGTGGGGGTGCCGTGGTGGATGAGCTGGAGCTTGTCGAGCCGGGCCCGGCGGTAGGAGGTGGCCAGGATCTCGCGGGCGGACTCCGCCAGCACGACGACGGCGTCGGATTGGTTGATCAGGTGCTCCGTGGTCAGGCGGAGGGAAGGGGTGGGGTGCTCGAGGACGGTGTGCATGGTCAGGACGATGGGTCGCCTGACTTGCTCCATGAAGTCGAGCAGGTATTCGCCGTCTTCACCGCCGTACAGGCCATACTCGTGCTGGATGGAGACCACGCGCACGTGCGAGCGGTTGATCTCGTCGGCGACGCGGCGATAGGACGCGCGGTCGTCGCGGTCGATGGTCCAGCGGACGCGGGATTCATAGTCATAGCTCTGGCCCGCCTCGTTGATGGCGATGACCCAGGGATGTGAGGTGGGGAGGCGAGTGAGGTGGCGGAGGTGGCTGGTGCTCTCGATGGCGCCGATCAGGTCGCGCGCGAAGGTCGCGATGCCACACTCGCGTGGGGGGTAACTGGAGAGAACGGCCACAGCGGGTCGGGCGAGGATGCCGCGCTTGCGCGCTGGGGCGTGGTCTGGGGTCCAGCCGGGCGCCACAGCGTTAGCAATCGAGCCATCCTTCATGTCAAGTCCTCCTCGGTATGCGCACCCCGCGCGGGCAGCCGGCAATCCACCGGCACAGCCTGGCCCGGCGCGCGGCCGGCAGGGGGGCGCAAACGATCAAGTACACGCGTCGCTGCGTGTGCCTTCCCGTCAGTGGGGAAATGGAGACCTCGTCATCGGCGACGAGGCTCATAGGGGCGTGGTTGCCCGCCGAGGTGCGCGGTGTGTCGCGCGGTGGAAGGAGCGCTCCATCCCTGGAGCGCCCTCCCAAGGAGTCGGCCAGGCACCAAACCGAATTTCGCAAGAACTATACCGAACGGACCGGACACACGTGGTGGCCGATCGATACGCGCTTGCGGGTCCGAGTTGGCGATAAGCCGAATTCTGTGCCCGGCTCGCCTCGCGGCGCACTGGGCGGCAATCATCTCTCTGGGACGGCGGTTGCCCGTCGTCTCGTGCGGCCAACCCGGAGGTGGACGGGCGAGCCACCCGTGGGCGGCGCCAGCGTGCCGGCGTCGCCACTGCTCCTGTCTGGCCTTGCTCCGGATGGGGTTTACCGCGGCCAGCCGGTCACCCGGCTGCCGGTGAGCTCTTACCTCACCATTTCACCCTTACTCGCCGCCAGTCACCTGACGGCGAGCGGTATGTTTCTGTGGCACTTTCCTTGGGGTCGCCCCCACTGGCCGTTAGCCAGCATCCCGCTCTGTGGAGTTCGGACTTTCCTCGGCACCCACCGTGTCCGCAAGGACGCGGTGGGCGACGCGATTGCCTCGCCAACTCGGGCCCGCAAGCCCCGGACAATTCTACCAGGGTGGGCGTGGGATGTCAAGCAAGCACCATACCATGCGAGGGGCCGATCTAGAAGTCGCGCCGGGTACGAGCGGTGGGAGGGAGCGGAGAGACCTCACCCCCAGCCCCTCTCCATTGCGATGGCGAGGGGAGTCAAGAAACCTCTCCCCCGGCCCCCTCGCCCCGCGGGGAGAGGGGAGTCAGGCGCACGACGCGGGCGGGCGAGGGCGGGCCGGTAGCGGTTGGCGAGCGGGGTGGCGGGGCAAGGATACGGAATGGAAGGTCCGCGTGGAAGGTCATTGGCGGCTGGCCGCCTGGGTGACGGCTGAAAATGCTGGCGAGCACGGGCGGGCGGGTGGTTGGGGGGAGGATGCGGAATTGCAGTTCCGCGTGTAATTTTGCATGGCGAGGATGTCGGCACTCGGCGCGGCCCGGCACAACCCGGCGAGAGATTGCTCGATGGCGGGGGCTGCGGTTGGGCGAGGGGGCGGAATTGAAGTTCCGCGTGTAATCTTGCTGTCGGTGAGGCGGGGATCGTGCGGAGAGCGCGATTTTCGGGAGAATCCTGTCACGCGCGGCGTCAGCGATGGGGCTGAACATGCCGGCAGGCGGCGCGGGGCGTCAGTCGGGTGGATGGATATGGCGGCGGGCTGGTTCGCGGGTATGGTCATCGGCTTCCGTCGAGGATGAGTCGATTGGGATGGTCCAATCGGACGCACGTTGGGCCATGAGGTGTGGCCGATGGGACTATCACGAGGCGGAATGATGCCGCTCCGGGCGGTCCATGGCACAACACATGCCAGCTGGCCGCGCGGAGCCGATTGGTGAGGCTTGTTGAGTGGGGGAAGTGCTGTGGAACCGGGCACGGCGACGCTCGTAGGGGCGGTAGCGCCCGAAGGGTGCGGTATGCCCGAAGGGTGCGGTATGCCCGCGCCGGGGCTGGTCCCGCTTGACGGCGCGCGGCGACTGTACGGGTTGAGTCGCGACATCTACGCGCCGGTGCTGCTGGCGTTCGCGGCACGCTGTCTCGACGATCTGCGCGATGATCCGCGGTCCATCAACCTGTGCCTGGGACGTGACGGCATCAGCGCCTTTCTCGCGCAACACGCGCTGCTGCGTCTGGCGCCGAGGGGGGACGGGGGACTCGATCCGGCGCGCGTGCGGCTGATCTATCTTTCGCGCGGGCTGCTGGCGGCGGCCGGGACCTCGGCGGCGCGCCGCCGTCTGCTGGATGCCTACCTTCGCGCCTCTGGCCTTGGGTGCGGGGGACGTATTACCCTGATCGATGTAGGGATCCATGGCGTCATCCAGGATACGCTCCAGCGTCTGTATCCCGATCAGTCTTTGCGGGGTGAATACTTGATCTTGAGCCATCCACGAGGGGAGCGCGCCAGGGCGACGAAGCGCGGATTCCTGGTGGAGCGCGGCGGTGGGGCGCGCGTGGGCGCGCTGGATGGGGTCGCGGGCGCGGCGCGTGTGCGTGGTGACTCGGCGTTCCTGCGGCGCGACGCGATCCACCTGCTCGAAGATCTCTGGAGCGGTGTCTACGAGAGCGTGACGGCGTTGCGTGTGGACACCGCGAGCGGTCGTGCGCGGCCTGTGTTCCGCGGGCTGGGGACGTTGTCCAGGCTGCCTGTGCCGGCGGCGGAGGTCGTGCGCTTGAAGCGGGTTGCGCTGCGTGGTGTGGTGGACGGGGTGACGCTGGCCGCGCGGCGCGCGGTGAATGTGGCGGGTGGCGGGAATCTGGGTGGGCTGGTGGGTGTTCGGTCAGCGGCCGCGACGGCGCCGGCGATCGCGCGCCTGGCGGCCTGGATTGCCACCACGCGGGATCCCGCGTCGCCAGATGCGTGGCTCTGGGAGACGCTGATTCGCGGAGCTGGCTCGGCCGGAGGCGGCGATGACCTGGATTCGAGCTGAAGGCGTCCGCGGAGGCGTGCGGATGTTCGCGGATGCTCAGGTGGGCAGGGCGGCGCGTCGGGGGTCTGGCAAGGGCGCGCCGCGGTATCTGGTTACGGCGTATGAAGGCTTGGCACGGGATCGCGCCACGGTAAAGGGAGGATTCGACCATGTCCCATCATCACGAGGCAAGCGGCGCCGAGGGCGAGGCGCCCAGGAGGTGCCATCACCGCTCGCGGGCCGAGCACGACGACCATGGCACACGGGCCACGCATGGGGGCCACACGCATAGGGGCCACGGGCACGCGCATAATCGCCGACGCGGGCCGCGCGTGGAGACCGAACAAACGCTGGCGGCGGCCCAGGTGGCCGACCACCTGGAGGCATTGAGCCGGGCTGTGCGCGCGGGGGCAATCACCGTGCGTGTGGGGGATCGCGCGGTGGGCATGCGGCTGGCCGATGACGTGGGTTTCAAGCTGCGCGCCGGCCAGCGGGGTGGTCGCGGAGTCCGGATCTCGCTCCGGATGGCGTGGACAGGGGAGAAGCGCGGCGAGGCGGGCGCCGAGATCGACATTCTGCCCGGGGCCATGGCGGAGCCGGAAAGTGATGGGAACGTGGGGACGGCGGCGGACGCGGAGGATGGTCGTGCGGAGGCCGAGGGCGGGGAGGATGCTGGCCGGGAGGGAAGCGTGGGGGCGCCAACGGAAGGTGGGGTGCCCGAGGAGCGCGCGGGCGCGCCACGGGCGCTGGACACCGAGGCCTCGGGTGGTGATCAGGTGGAGTAGCGGGGGCGTGGCCAGGTGGCGGGGGGGCCGATGGCGCCATTGGGCCGTGTGCGGCTCAGACAGGTTGGGGGTGGTTGCGCACACGAGCTGGTTGGGACGGTGCGGGTGGAGATGGCGCGGATAGGTCGAGCGCGCGGGCGCCCGCCGCGAGCATGGAAGCCGCCCGCGCGCGGCCGACGTCGTCGCCGCGCCGGGCCGTGCGGCAGGCCACACGCAGGCAGGCCAGAGCTTCATAGAACGCGAGACGCGCGGTCGCCGCGGGCTCTCGCTCAAGATACACGCGGCGGAACGTCACCGCGGCGCGATCGGCGGACGCCAACCATTCGGGATGGCGGGTGGCCGCGTGGCGCAGGGACGCCAGCAGGCGCCCGGCATCTTCGGCGGGATCGCCGACGCGCCAATCGTCCCAGTCGATGGCGGCACATGTGCCTGGACCGAGGATGAGGTGATCCAGACTGAGATCGCCGTGCAGGATGCGCAGCCCCGCTGGCGGCGGGGGCCACCGGGGCGCGGTGCGCACCAGTCGGTCCAGCAGGGCCGCGCTGACTGGGCGCAGGTCCGGCTGGGCGGCCACGAGCCTGACTGACCAGCGCCGTGCCGTGGCCACGGGATCGCGGAGGTCGTAGGCGTCGGGCGGGAGCACATTGGTCGCGTGGAATCGGCCCAGCCACCGGGCCGCGTGGGCGGCCGCCAGGACCGGTGAGTGTCGCGCCGCTCGCCGCAGGGCCTGGCCGGGTACGTCCTCCACGAGTAGGACGTGGAGAGTGGGCAGGTAGGCGAGGGGGCGGGGGACGCTCCACGCGCCGGCACTGGCCTGGCGAGCGGCGGAGAGGTGGTACAGGACGGCGGCGATGTCCGCGCGGTCGCGGGTATGGGCTTTGGCGATGCAGGACATGGGTGGGGCGTCGCCAACGGGCTGGAGTCGATAGCGAAGGGGCCAACGGCTGCCGGGGTGAGCGCGAAGCGCCTCCACCGCGACCACGGTCGGTGGTGTGTCCCAGGCGAGGGGCCCGTGCGGGCGGGCGTCACTCCATGCCGCACGCAGCGACGCGGTGGCGGTGTCGGGGTGCGCCAGCGCGGTCATGCGTGGGTCGGGGATGTCCACGGTTCCATGCGTGGCCCCAACGTGATCGTGCGAGGCGCGCGTGCCTGGCGAATAGGCCAACGCGGCGAGTGGATGGCTCGCCGTGCCCAGCTCGTGCCCCACCACGCTACCTCGCGTTCCGCGGCTGTGCCGCTCTGCTGGCCGCTGTGCCAGGGACCCCATCGCAAGACCCGTGCGCTGGTGGGGAGATCTTACCCCACGGCCGCCGGGTGTCCTCACCCCCCGGCCCCCTCGCCCCGCGGGGAGAGGGGGGGCCAGGCGCACGACGCGGGCGGTGGAGGGTGGGCCGGTAGCGGTTGGCGAGCAGGCGCCCTGAAGGACGCGGCGAATCCTGGATGGCGAGCGGGGTGGTCCGGCGAGGATGCGGAATCGAAAGTCCGCGGGGAAGTGCCCTGGCGGCGGCCCGCCAGGGACGGGGGTGAACAACGCCGTGGCGGCCACGGGTGCGGGCAGTGGTGGGGCGAGGATGCGGAATTGAAGTTTCGCGTCTCATCCTGAGCTTCGAGGACCGCATGCGGGCCACGGGCTCTTTTCGAGGGAAGCGCCACGACGGCGCGCCGTCAGCGATGGGC
>JANWHL010000262.1 GCA_025450405.1 Ktedonobacterales bacterium | reverse complement strand
CGAGGCGCTGGCGCTGCCCCCGCGCCAGCGCGCCCTGCTCGAGGCCGCCGCGCGTCCGGCGACTGAGGCGCATACCGCGGCCGATGTTCCCATCGGGCCACCGCACAATCTCCCCTTCCCGCTCACGCCGCTCGTGGGCCGCGAGCGCGCGCTCTGGGCCGTGACGGACCTCCTGCGGCGCGCCGACGTGCGTTCGCTCACACTCACTGGCCCCGGCGGCGTTGGCAAGACGCGCTTGGCACTTGACGTGGCGCGCGACACACTGGAGCGTTTTGAGGACGGCGTCTTCGTGGTCATGCTGGCCGACGTACGCGACCCGGCGATGGTACCGCAAACGATTGCGGTGGCTATCGGTATGCGGCCGGCGCCGAGCGAATCGATCGCGTCCCAGTTGTCGAACTACCTGCGCGGGCGCGAGCTGCTGCTGGTGCTCGACAACGTGGAGCAGGTGATCGACGCGGCGCCGGCGATCGCCCGATTGGTCGCGGACTGCCCCCGGCTCAAGCTGCTGGCGACGAGCCGCGAGCCCCTGCGGACCGCCGGCGAGCGCGAATACCCCGTCGCGCCGCTCGACCTGCCGGCCGCCGCCGAGCTCTTCATCCGCCTGGCGCGCGCGGTGCGGCCGTCGCTGGTGGTCGGGCCCGAAGACCTGGCGGTGGTGGAGGCGATCTGCCGGCGACTCGACGGTCTACCGCTGGCGATCGAGCTGGCGGCGGTATGGGCTAGAGTGCTACCGCTCCGGGCGCTGCTGGAGCGGCTCTCCGACCCCATGGAGCTCCTCGCGGGCGGTCGTCGCGATGCTCCTGAGCGCCAGCGCGCGCTCCGCGACACCATCGCCTGGAGCGAAGGTCTGCTGACTCCGGAGGAGCGGTGGCTCTTCCGCCGGCTCGCTGTCTTTACGGGAGGGTGGACCGTCGAGGCGGCCGCGGCCATCTGTGGCGGTCCGGACCAGGCCGCGCGGCCAGGCGACTCTAACGCCGGTGACCAAGATGACGCTGGCATCGCGAACGAGGACAGCGCGCTTGTGCTCCTTGCCGGTCTGGTTGAGAAGAGTCTGGTTCAGGCGTTGACGGCTGAGGATGCGCCCGGAGACCCACCCGCGGATGTGCCCGGCGCGGCCCGCTTCGGTATGCTCGAGACGATCCGGGAATATGCGCTGGAGCGCCTGCGCGCGGGTGGCGAGGCAAATCGTCTCGCGCGCCGCCACGCCGCGTACTACGCCGACCTGGCTGCCAAATTCGCGTGGCTCGGCCCCGGCCAGGACGCGCGCGACCGCGAGCTGCGGATCGAGCTCCCCAACGCTCGCGCGGCGCTCGCCTGGGCGCTCGACCAGCGCGAAGCGGCGCTGGGGCTCCGCCTGGCGGTCGCGTTGGGGCGCTTCTGGTACACCCAGGGCGCTTTCGACGAGGGCGAGCACTGGTTCGAGGTGCTGCTGGCCGTGGATGGCAGACCCGCGGATGCCAGAGCCGCGGATGCTCCGGCCGGCGCGTCTGGTAGAGGGTCACCGATCGATCCGGCCCTCCGGGTGATGGCCATCTACTTCCTGGTGCTCTACGCGCTCGACCGGCATGCCTTTGACCGCGCGGAGACACTCGCACGCGCGGGGCTTGATCTCGCCCAACGCCACGGCAACACGGCCGGCGCTGGCAACATGCTGACGGAGCTGGGACATGTGGCCGAGGCGCGCGGCGACCTCGATGCCGCGATGGCCTTCCTGGAGGAGGGATTGGCACAGTACCGGACCTCCCCCGATGGGGAGCGCGGCGCGGTCGGCCGTGTCCTCAGCAGTCTGGGCAACCTCGCCCGCGCGCGCGGCGACTACGAGCGGGCACGGGGCTATTTGGAGGAATCGCTCGCGTGGGCCAGGGAGCGCCACTTCTCGTGGGCGATCGCCAGCGGACTGGTGAGCCTGGGCCACGTGGCCTGTGAGCAGCGTGACTTTGCGCGCGCGGGGGCGCTCTACCGCGACGCGCTGGACCACTATCGCGCGATGCCGAACCCCGAGGCGCTGGCCTGGTGTCTGGAAGGGGTCGCTATTGTCGCCGCGGCCGCCGGAGATCACGAGCGTGCGGCGCGGCTCGCCGGGGCCGTGACGGGGCTGCGCGCCACGGCGGGCATCGGGCCAGCGGCGGAGTGGCCGCCGTTCACGCGGGCGCGTGAGGGCGCGCGCCTGGCGCTGGGCGCCGCGAGATTCGGCGTGGCCGAGGATGCCGGGGACGCGCTCACGCCGGAGGGCGCCATCACCGAAGGCCTGGCCGCCTTGAGCGCACGTTGAGCGCACGTTGAGCGCGGGTTGAGCGCGCGGTGTACGTGGACCGCACCCCGTCGGCAATGGCTAGCCGCAAGGATGGACGCGGGCGAATCGCGCGGAACTACGGCCTTGACAGGCGATGGGCGTCGGTGCTACGCTCGCGTCAAACTAAGCCCGCTTCGCCTGTCCACGTCCACCAGCGTTCAAAGGAGAACCGGCATGGGACCTATCAGCGTGGGAGCCATCAGCGCGGGAGATACGGGTTTCGTCCTGCTGAGCGCGGCGCTCGTCCTGCTCATGACGCCGGGGTTGGCGTTCTTCTACGGCGGGCTGGTCCGTCACAAGAACGTCCTCACCATCATGATGCAGAGCTTCATCTCGATGGGCGTCGTAACGGTGATCTGGATTCTGGTCGGCTTCAGCCTGGCGTACGGCGGTGACACCCTCGGTGTCATTGGCGACTTCCGTTACCTCGGCCTCCAGGGCGTGGGGATGGCGCCGAGCACGGTGTTCGCTCCCACGGTGCCCTTCCTCGCCTTCTTCCTCTTCCAGCTGATGTTCGCCATCATCACGCCCGCGCTGATCGGCGGCGCCTTCGCCGACCGCGTCAGCTTCAAGGCCTACCTCGTCTTCCTGGTGCTCTGGAGTCTGCTGGTCTACATCCCCTTTGTCCACTGGATCTGGGGCGGCGGCTTCCTCGCCAAATGGGGCGTCGTGGATTTCGCGGGCGGCATCGTCGTCCACCTGAGCGCGGGCATGGCGGCGTTGGCCTCGGTGTTTGTGGTGGGCAAGCGCCGGGTGGTGGCCAATGAGAGCCTGCTCCCCCACAACGTGCCCTATGTGGCGCTGGGGGCCGGTCTGCTCTGGTTCGGCTGGTTCGGCTTCAACGGCGGGAGCGCGCTGGCGGCCAATGGGGTCGCCGCGGTGGCGTTCGTCAACACCAACACGGCCGCCGCCGTCGGCATGGTCACCTGGCTCGCGCTCACCTGGTGGCGCGAGGGCAAAGCCTCGATGACCGGCGCCATGACCGGCGCCGTGGCGGGCCTGGCCACGATCACGCCGGCTTCCGGCTATGTGCCGCCGCTCGCGGCGGTCATCATCGGGCTGCTGGCGTCGCTGCTCTGCTACACCGCCGTCCAGTTCCGCATCCGCCGCGCCTGGGACGACGCGCTGGATGTCTGGGGCGTGCACGGTGTCGGTGGGGCGCTGGGCACCATCCTCACTGGCGTCTTCGCCATCGTGGCCATCAACAAGGTGAGCGGCCTCGTCGCGGGCGACGGCCGCCAGTTCGGCGTCCAGGTGCTGGGCGTCGCCATCGCCGCGGTCTACTCCTTCGCGGTCACCTATGCGATCCTCAAGCTCGTCAACCTCTTCGTCCCCGTGCGCGTCTCCCAGGACGTCGAGGCCAAGGGGCTCGACCAGAGTCTGCACGGCGAAGTGGCGTACGACATGCCGCCGCGGGCGGCCAATGTGACCGCCGGGCAGGGCGTCGCATGAGTCTACGTCTGTACCAGCCCGCCCGTCCACTGGCGGACTTCGTGGAGAGCGTCTGGTACAGTGCTGGGGAGGCGCCGCCGCATCGGCTCGAGCGGGTCCTCCCCGACGGCACCATGCAGCTCATCGTCGACCTCAGTGGCGAGCCGCTGCGTGTGTCCGACCGTGATGGCACTCCGCGCCTGGTGCGCGGGCCGCTGGTCTGCGGCCCGCGCGCGCGGTACTCCCTGGTGAATACGGCGCGGCAAGGGGCGCTGATTGGCGTCCACTTCCGGCCGGCGGGCGCGGCGCCGCTACTGGGCGTGCCCGCTGGCACGCTGCGCGACACCGACGTGGCGCTGGAGGCGCTGTGGGGCGCGGCCGCCGCGGCGCTCGAAGAGCGCGTGGTCATGGCTCCAACCGCCGACGCGCGCCTCTGGTGTCTGGAAACGGCATTGTTGGATCGTGTGGCGCGTTCGCGGCCGCCCCACCCGGCGGTCGCGCACGCCCTGCTGACACTCGCGGGCTCAACGCGTGCGATCGCGATCGCGGGCCTCGCGGCGGACGCGGGCTTCAGTCACCGGCGCTTCATTGATTTCTTTCGCGACGCGGTCGGCCTGACGCCCAAGACGTATTGTCGCGTGTCGCGGTTCCAGGCGGCCGTACGCGCCACCACGCGCGGCGAGCCGGTGGGGTGGGCGCATCTCGCGGCCCAGACCGGCTACTACGATCAAGCGCACCTGGCGCACGATTTCCGCGCTTTCGCCGGCTGCGCGCCGTCCGAATACGCCGCGCGGCGTGGCGACCACCACAACCACGTCGCCCTGGACGCGTAACCCGGTCAATTTTTTACAAGACGCCGAGGCGGCCGCGAGCGACACTGCCTGTGCGCGCCGGACGTCCCTGGCCGCGGTCAAGCGAAAGGAAGCTGTCGAATGCCCACCGAAACGCAGCCAACCACGTATCACACCGTCACCCCCTACCTCGTCGTGCCGGGCGTCGCCGCGCTCATCGCCTTCGCCCAGCGCGCGTTCGGCGCTGAGGAGGCCCAGCGCCATGGGCGGCCCGACGGATCGATCGCGCACGCCGAAATCCGCATCGGCGACTCTATAGTGATGCTGGGCGAGCCGACCGAGGAGTTCACGGCCATGCCAGCGTCGCTCAACCTGTTCACGGTCGAAGTCGACGCGACCTATGCCCGGGCGCTGGAGGCCGGTGCCACCTCCCTGCGCGCGCCGGAAGACCAACCCTACGGTCGGAGCGCGGGCGTACGTGACGCCAGCGGCAATCACTGGTGGATCAGCTCCCCATTCCCGGCAAGCTAGCCGTCGGATACCTCGGACTTCGACCCAGTATAGCCCGGACTGGCCGGTGGTCGGACCTCTCGCGACCCGCATGGTACGATTCGCACGGGCGACCGGTGATGCTGACCGCGGGAGGTGGGCTTCGTGGACGATCGCGTGATCCGCGCCTGGTGGGCGCATCGTCAGGGTCTCGACGGCGCGTTGGCGGGGGCGCCGGTCGCGGAGGTGCTGGAGCGGACCGGCTGGCAGCGCTCGCTGGGCGGCCTCAGCCTGTACCTGCCAATCTTCGCCCGCGCCGGTGGGACCCGAGCGCTCGTCGACAACGCCGTCGCCGCGCTCGAGGTCCATGAGCTGCCGTCGGCGCGCGGCTGCATGTATCTCGTCCCGGGGGCGCATTGCGCGCTCGCCCTGCGGCTGGGCCAGGGGCGGAGCGCGGCGGAGGCAGTGGCCACACTTGAGACCTATCTGGGGAGCTATCTGCGCGACGGCACCAGCGATGCGCGGACGTTCACGCTCGACGACCCCAAGCGCCGCGCGCCGCGCATCGCGGCCCTCCGCGCGATGGCGGGCGCCGCCGTCCGCTGACGCCGTGCTGGCGGCGCTATCCTGCTGGCGCCTACTGGGTGCCGCCCGCCGCCGCCGCCTCCACGTCGATCGTGCGCGCCAGTCCATCCATCAGCAACGCGGCCACCTGGCTCGCGCGTTCGTCCGCCGAGAGCGCGCGAGCCCCGCCCGACCACTCGACCGCCGTGCCAAAGATTGCCCAGCTCATGACCGACGCCAGATGTTCGATCGGCACCCGCGGCCGTCGCCCCGGCAGTGATCGCCGCAGCCACTCCAGCAGATAGGTATTCAGCTCTTGCTGGATTTTGGCTTCCATCATCGGGCTGACGTCGCGCCCCGGCGCCTGATGCTGACAATGATCGTGAAACTGGGCTTGCGACCTGAGCACCGTCACGATCAGCGCGCGCAGATGCTCCGCCGTGAAGGGCGCATCCGGCGACACGCGGCTGGTCACCGTGTCGCGAAACAACTCGCCGAATGCCGCATCGAGCAGCGCGTATTTGTCCACGAAGTGCGCGTAAAACGTCGCGCGATTGACCGTCGCTCGTTCGGCGATATCCTGCACGCTGATGTCAGAGAAGCGCTTCTCGCCAAGCAAGGACGCGAAGGCCCCCATCAACAGCTTGCGCGTGCGCTTTACCCGCGGATCCGTCTCGTTCATCGCACGATCCTCTTCCCCGTACCTTACTTACCAATCATGATATCTGTCACGCACACAGCTCGGTAACCCAACACTTTCGTTGCACTGTTGCCTAAGCGACACCGAGCGATTTCTGGCGGTTGCGCCCCCGCGGTCCCGACAGTAGTATTATAAACAACAGATGTCGTGTGAGCAACATCTGTCCGGAAATCGCCCGACCACCTCCGTAAAGGAGCGTTTCCCCATGAATAGTGTGTTATGGATCATTCAGGCCCTGCTGGCGTTAGCCTATCTGCTCTTTGGCGGGGTCCACGCGTTCGGACGCCTCGACGCCGTGAGTAAGCGCGTACCGTGGATGACTGCCCTGCCGCTCCCCGTCCTGCGCGGTGTCGGCATTGCCGAGCTGGTGGGCGCCTCCGGCCTCATCTTGCCGCTAGCGACCAACATTCTCCCCTGGCTCACCCCCACCGCCGCGGGCGGGCTCGTCCTCGTCCAGGTCAGTGCCCTAGCCTTCCATGCCCCTCGGCGTGAGTGTAGCTCTATGGCCATGAACCTCGTCCTGCTCGTCCTCGCGGCGTTCGTGCTGTATGGCCGCACCATGCTGGCCGTCGCATAATCACGCGAACAGCCGTTTTCCCACTCACGTTCCAAGGAGTCCCTTCCGTGACCATGGTCCTCCCCCAGCTTCCAGCCCCCAACCAGACGTTCGCCACGCCCGCCAGCCCCGAGCGGCTCCGCCAGGTGGCCAGTGCTCTCGAACGGCGCGGCATCCAGGCAATCATCGCCGAGGACGCCGCCGACGCCAAGCGGCTCGCGCTCGCGATGATCCCTGAGGGCGCCGAGGTGCACATCGCCCTCTCCGAAACCATGGCGCAAATCGGGCTCACCGCCGAGATCCAGGAGTCCGGCCGCTACGGTGCCGTCCGTCCCCAGCTCATGCGGCTGGACCGCGCCACCCAGCACCGCGAGATGCGCAAGCTCGCCTCCGCGCCGGACTACATCCTCGGCAGCGTCCACGCCATCACGGACGACGGCGTGCTGCTCGTCGCTTCCGGCTCGGGCAGCCAGCTCGGCCCGTATGCGCAGTCGGCCGGCAAGGTGATCCTGGTCGCGGGCCACCAGAAGATCGTGCGCGACGTGGAGGAGGGCCTCCGGCGCATTGAGGAGTACAGCTTGCCGCTGGAAGATCAGCGCATGAAGGGCGTGGGCAGGCCAGGCAGCATCCTCGGCAAGGTGCTGTTAGTCCAGCGCGACATGCCGGGGCGCATCAGCCTGATCCTGGTGCCGGAGACGCTGGGGTTCTAAGCGTCACGGCTATAGGCGCGCGCTGCCTCGACCGCCGCCGCTGCAAAATAGTGGCGTCCAAACGGAATCAGATGCGCAGCGCGCCTTGCCATGTGTTCAGAGCCTGTTGGCCCTGCCGAGTCAAATTGGACCTCATGAGTCCCCTGCGCGACACAATTGAAACTCAGCGCTTGAGCCGCCAATGCTTCCATGCTATAGTAGCCCCACACGTCGTCTGGGTACGTTCCGGATTCCAGTTGACGAAAGAGGCAGCGAGATGGCGGCGGTGAGGGATGAGGAGAAGGACTCGCGATTTGAGCAGTTATTCGCCAGGCCCTCCATTACGGGGATGCTGGAGCTGAGTTGGCAAGACTTCCAGGACTTCGTGGCGTAGGTGTTCACCTGGGCGGGATACACGGTCGAGCATGTCGCGGATCAGCATTTTCCACTTGGACCTGGCGTAGACCTCAACTTGTATTCAGGACCGATGAAAGGCAAGCCGGCGGCCCGAATTGAGGTGCGCCGGTATGACCCCTCGAATAGGCTTGGCTTTTCTGACGTTGCGACATTCCTCGGCGTGCTAGATCTGGCACAGGGCGTTCCAGGTTACCTGGTCACCACAAGCGACTTTGGAGATGCGGCTTACCAGGCCGCACGCCAGGCGAACGGGCGAGTGCGGCTCATCAACGGAAGACGTCTGCTGCGCTACATCACCTATGTCGGCGGTTCCCGCCTCAGCGGTCAATATG
>JANWHL010000261.1 GCA_025450405.1 Ktedonobacterales bacterium | reverse complement strand
CCGGCGTGGACCATGTGAGATCGGCCAGGGTCCCGCCAGCCGTCACCACGGCGACAGGGGCCAGCGAGGGCAGACCGGCGGAGGTGGTGGGACCGGTGGTCGTGTGCGGGGTGCCGCGCACGGGCGTCGCGGGGGCGCTGCCTACGGCCCTGCCCTCGGCGCCACCAACGGCGCCACTATGCCCAAAGCGGCCGGTGTTCTTGCGCGAATGGAGCCAGCCATAGAGCGCGCGGCCAGCCCCAGCGGCCGGCAGGTGGGTCAGGGGATGGCGCGAGCTGCTCAGCAGCCACATGCCGTCGACGTGGGACAGCGCGACGGTCTCGCTCGGGATGTTGCGTGAGCCCCAGAGCGCGTTCTCCTCGACGATGGTGACCCGATTGGCCTCGACGGCCGCGACCACGGCGGTGTGGCCATCGTGCCAGCCCTGCGGGCCGGTGGGCCAGGGATTGCCCTTCCAGTCTGTCGCCCCCCAGACGACGATGTCGCCGGGGACCGGTGGCCGGGAGGCGCCGTTCGGGACTGGGACGAAGTCGGTCGGGTGATGGCCGCCCAGCCACAGGTCGGGCGCGTTGCCATGCCAGGAATCCGGGCGGTCGCCAAAGGCCCAGGCAGCGAAGCGCTGGACCAGCTCGACGCACTGGAAGGTGAGGCCAAAGCCGTCGCTGGTGGCACCACCGGGCGCGCAGCCGGTCGCGTTGAAGTTGGTGGGGACGCGGTCGCAGCTGACATTGGCGCCGCCGGGCGCGACACTATTGACACCGTTGCCGCAGACGTCAACGCCAAACCAGCCGCCTGGGGCGCCATGACCTGCGAGCAGGGTGCGGCCCCACTGCTGGCCATTGGTGGCGCTCTGGTCATGCGCCGCGAGCACCGCGCACGAGGCGCCCGCCGGCATGCCCTGAGCCACCTCGGCGTTCGCCCGCAGTAGGGGCATGGCGATCGCGAGCGCGAGGAGCATCAGCGCCGCGGTAGCGGCGCTGCCCCAGCGCATGGCCCAACGGTAGCGCATCCCCCCACCTCCGCGCGCCACCGTGGCTGGTGCTGTCCCGCCTGGTGTCGCCGTCCGTGTCGCCGTGCCAGGAGTCGCCATGCCAATCGCCATGCCGGTGACTGGCCGGATGTCTGAATGGCGGAATCGCGGGATCGTCGGCGGGCCCACGGATGGGCGGCCGGCGCAAGCGTCTCGCCCGACTATTGTACTCCACACTGGGACCGCGGTAAATAGTCGAGATTCGCTCACGTTCAATGCGATGGGTCGCATATGGACGCGAGCGAGTGTCGTGATCGCGAAGCGCCCGCACGCCGCAGGAATTGGACCAGCGACCACGGGATCAGGGCCGGGCCAACACGGCGGGGTCAATATCGGCGATGCTCGCCCGACCGGCGAGGACCATGGCCAGCTCCAGCTCGTCGCGGAGCAAGTCCAGCACGTGGCGCGCCCCGTCCGCGCCGTCAACGGCCAGGCCCCAGAGAACCGGCCGACCCACCAGCACCGCCCGCGCGCCCAGCGCCACGGCCTTCAGCACGTCGGTCCCGCGGCGGACGCCACCGTCCAGGTAGACCTCGCAGGCGTCCCCGGAGGTCTCCGCGACGGCGCGGGCGACGGCCGCCAGGGCCTCGATGCTTGCTGGCACGGTGTCGAGCGAGCGCCCGCCATGATTGGACACCACGATGGCCGTCGCGCCACGCGCCGCCGCTTCGCGCGCATCGGCGGGCGTCAGGACGCCCTTGACGACGATGGGGAGCGCGGTCAGGCCGCGGAGCCACGCGATGTCATCCCAGGTGAGCGCCGCCGCGGTCATGTCGGTGCCGGGGGGCAGGTTGCCCACATCCCACGCGCGTGGCGCTTCGGGCACGTCGGGCGCCAGGCGCCGCTCGCGCTCGATGCCCCACCAGCGCGGCAGGTCAACAGTGAGCACGATCGCGCGATAGCCGGCGCGCTCCGCGCGGCGCACGAGATCCGCGGCGATGTCCCTGTCACGGTAAACGTAGAGCTGGAACCAGAGGGGACCCGTGGCCGCCGCCGCGACGTCCTCGAGGGTGCGCGTGGACTCCGTGCTGACTGCCATGATGGTGCCGACGGCTCCGGCGGCGCGGGCGGTGGCGCATTCGCCCTCGGCGTGGGCGAGGCCATGGGCGGCGGTGGGCGCCACCAGGATCGGCATGCGGACGTCCGTGCCCAGCACCCGCGCGCGGGTGTCGCAGGCGCTCACATCGCGGAGCAGCCGTGGCAGTAGGCGCAGCCGGTCGAAGGCATCGCGGTTGGCGCGCAGGGTGATTTCGTCGCCAGCGCCGCCCGAGTAATATGCCCAGGTGCGGGGAGTCAGGCGAGCTTGGGCGAGCTGCTCGTAGTCATAGACGTTGATTGGAGCCATTGCCGCCTCCAAAAACGTGCGCGCGTGCGCTTAAGTCTGCATACGTACGCCTATTCGCATCGCCTGGAGCGCGCGTCAATCGGCGCCACGCTGTCCGCCGCGGGGGTCGCGGCGCACTCCGTCGGGTTCACCGCCAGGTCATCCGTGGGACCATCCCAGGCGCCATCCAGGACATAGCGCTCGATGGCACGGGCGGCGCCGTCCTCGACGTTGGACGCCGTGACGGCATTCGCGGCGCGGCGCACCGCGAGCGGCGCCGTGCCCATCGCCACGGCCAGGCCAGCCGCGCGCAGCATCGAGATGTCGTTCACGCCGTCGCCCAGCGCCAGCACCCGCGCCAGCGGGATCTCCAGCAACTCCGCCAGGTGCGTGACGGCCGCGCCCTTGGAGGCGTTGGCGGCAAAGATGGTCAGCTCCGCCGTCCCGTAGCTGCCGAGGGGGAGTATCTGGGTCGCGAAGTCGGCGACGAACGGTCCCGGCACGCCGCCATAGTCGTCCAGCGCTGGCGGCGTCAGCGGTCCCGCCAGCGGCCGTTCCGACGCCAGCGCGCGTGCGGCGGCCCGCAGCCGCCGGGGTGGGCCGAACGCCACCAGGCGCAGGGGTCCTGGGTGGCCCGTGCCCACCTCAGCCAGCGGGGCGCGCTCCACCTGCGCCGCCATGGACGCGAGATAGGTGTCGGCCCACCGGCCGCGGCCGGAACGGGGACCGACGATCAGCCGCTCGCCAGACAGATCGCTGTGCTGCGCGATCGGCTGGAGGCCGTGCGCGGCGAGGGTCTCGGCCACCCACTGGGCGATATCCGGCGCGAGCTGGCATGCCAGCAGCACGTCGCCGCTGGGATACGCGCGCACCTGCGCGCCATCATACATGATCATCCCGTCGACGCCAGTGAGTGCGCACGCCACGGGCAATGCCCCGACGTACCGGCGCGAGGTGGCCAGGATTGTAGGCACACCCAGCTCGTGGGCGGCCGCCACGGCGCGGCGCGTGCGTGCGGTCACCGCGCCCGATGGATCGAGCAGCGTGCCATCGAGATCGGAGACGATCAAGCGGATACGCCCCACCACCGCCATCCCTTCCTGCTCAGACCTGACACCTGAACCGGCCACTGCGGCTCATGGGTCAGTGCGTTGGCGCGGCGCTCGCCACGACCACATGAGCCAGACAGGATACAGGCACGCCAGCACCACGAGCGCCAGCGAAGCCCAAACGAGGCCGCCGTCGGCGCCGCCGCGCAGGCGCGCGAGGGTGCCGGACGCTGGCAATCCCCACGCGCCGGCGGTTACCGTCAGCGTAGAGACGAACAGCTCCACCGCGCCGCTGCACACGAACCACGCACCGAGCACCATCGTGGCATAGATGCCCAGGCGGCGCCAGCGTCCGCCGCGCAGACCACGCAACACCAGACCCCCGCCCACAGCGATCTGGCCCATGCCAAAGAGGAGGGAGATCGCCAGCATGACGGGCGATGGGCCCGCGGCGGCGTGGACGGCCGGGACGTGTGTGATGGCCGAGACGGTTGGGACGTGTGCGACTGCCAGGAGTATGCTCACCCGAGGATCTTCCCGCGTCCCAGCGTGATCTGTCAAGTCGGTAGCCGTTGGCCATGCGCACTGGTATGATACGAAGATGGAAGTGGGGACGGGGCTGACGTGGTGAAGGAGTGGGAGAGATGACCGCGACGGCTTCGGGCATCACGCGCGCGGCCAACGCCGGACGCGCGGGGAAGCGGACCGCGGGGCCGATCGTCGTCGGCACACGGGGAAGCGCGTTGGCCCTCTGGCAGACCGAGTACGTAGTGGCGCGGCTGCGCGAGCGCCATCCTGATGTGGAGTGCCGGATCGAGCACATCCGGACGCGCGGCGATCAGACGCAGGCGCTCAACATTCCGCTCACTCAGGCGGGGGACAAGTCGATGTTTGTGGCCGAGCTGGAGCGTGCGCTGCTGGCGGGCGCGGATAGTGGGCTCGACGCACTGGACGACCGCGCCGCTGACGACCGCGCGACGGAGGCGGCCGGACCCACCATTGACCTGGCGGTCCACAGCCTGAAAGACCTCCCCAGCGTCCTCACGCCGGGCCTGGTCCTCGCCGCGATTCCCCCGCGCGAGGACCCACGTGACGCGCTGGTGACGCGCGATGGCCGCCGCCTGGCCGATCTCCCACCCGGCGCGCGGGTCGCCACGAGCAGTCTCCGGCGCCGCGCCCAGCTCCTCCATCTCCGCCCCGACCTGCGCATCGTGGACATCCGCGGCAATGTGGACACGCGCGTGCGCAAGACCCTCGCCGCGGACGGTCCCGACGGCGCCGTGCTGGCGGCCGCCGGGCTCAAGCGCCTGGGCCTCGAACACCACATAAGCGAGTATTTCGCGCCGGAGGTGCTGGTGCCGGCGGTGGGACAGGGCGCGCTGGCCGCCGAGACGCGGCGCGGCGATCGCCGAATTCGGCGGCTGCTGGCCGATGTGGACGACCGGCCGACGCGGATCTGCGTGGAGGCCGAGCGCGCACTGCTGGCGCATCTGGGCGGGGGCTGCCTGGTGCCCGCGGGGGCGTACGCCACGCTCGCCCCGGACGGCGCGACCATCCGGTTGGTGGCGATCGTCGCGGACCCGGACGGCGCGCGCCTGCTGCGCGCCGAGGCGATGGGACCGGCGGCACGGTCCGCGGCGCTCGGGCGGCAGGTGGCTGCGCGACTGCGACGGCAGGGCGCGAGCGCGATCCTGCGCGGCGCGGTGGCGGCGCTGGGGGGAGCGGAGCGAGCGGACCCATGACGAGCGATGTGCGGAGGACGGGCCAGGATGCCGCGCTCGCGGGGCGCCGAATCATCGTGACCCGCGCCGCCGATCAGGCCCCTGACCTCGTCGCTCGCCTCGCCGCGCGTGGGGCGGAGGTCGCCGTGTTGGCCGCCATTCGCATCGAGCCCGCGGAGGATTACGCTCCGCTCGACCAGGCGATCGCCGCGCTCGACACCTACGACTGGGTGCTCTTCACGAGCGTCAATGGCGTCGCGGCTTTCGCCGAGCGGCTGCGGGTGGCGGGACGCGAATGGGGGGCGCTGGGCCGGGCGCGCGTGGGCGCCATCGGACCGGGCACCGCGAGCGCGCTCGCGGCCCACAACCGTCCACCGGACCTGGTCCCCGACGAGTACGTGGCCGAGGGACTGCTGGCGAGCGTGGGCAATGTCGCTGGGCAGCGGGTCCTGCTGCCGCGCGCCAACCTCGCCCGGCCGGAGCTGGCCGCGGAGCTGCGGCTGCGCGGGGCGGAGGTGGATGAGGTGGTCGCTTATCGCACGGTGCCGGTCCCGCCCGACCCGGACACCCTGCGCCGCGCGCTGAACGACGTCCCTCCGGACGCCATCACCTTCACCAGCTCGTCCACGGTGCGGGGTTTCATCGCGGGGCTGACGGCCGCCGGGCTCGACATCACGGCGATCGCGCCAACCATGGCGATCGCGTGCATCGGGCCGATCACCGCCGCGACCGCGCGTTCGGCCGGTCTGGTGCCACGTATCGTAGCGGGAACGTATACTCTGGATGGCCTGGTGGATGCCCTCGTCGAGCATTTTGCCACCCGGCCCCCAGCAAGTGAAGGAGTGCGGCACGCATGACCGCCACCGCCATTTTCGAGCTGCTCGCCTGTGTCCTCGCCCTGGTCGCCGCCATCTTCATCTTCGACCAGTATCGCGAGCGGCCCCGGCCCTACAAGCTGCTCTGGACCCTCGGACTTGTCTTCTATGGGATCGCCTCTGGCGCGGTCGTCGCCGCCGAGCTGGGTCACTGGAACGTCGGCGAGTTGAAGGCGTGGTATTTCTTCGGCGGGGTGCTGACGGCGGCGTATCTGGGCTTGGGCTCCCTGTATCTGCTGGCGCCTGGCCGGGTGGCGCGCTGGGCGGTCGCGGTCGCGGCGGTCTTCACCGTCTATGCCGGCCCGCGGATGCTGTTTCTGCCGATCGCCGCGGCGGAGTCCGCGCGGCTGGCGACCCTCTCCACGGCGGCCGTGACCGGCACGGAGTTCCGTGCGCTGATCCCGGCGGATGTCGTGGTGATCACGATCCTGATGAACACCGCAGGCGCGCTCTTCCTGATCGGCGGAGCGGTATGGAGCGCGTGGACGTTCTATCAGAAGCATGCGCCCGGCTATCGCCTGACGTCGATGGTCCTGCTGGCGCTGGGCGGATTCTTCCCGACCATCCTGACGGGCCTCCAGCGCTTTGGCTATAGCGGTGGGGCGGCGCTGGGCGAGTTCCTGGGCGCCGCCTGCATTCTCACGGGTCTGCTGGTCAGCTACGACGTCTTCACGGTCTTCCGCGTGCCCTTCACGCATGTCGTGCTGTTGGACCGCCAGCGCCCGGTCGGCACGGCGACGCCGCGGGGATAGGGAATGGGGATTCACAATGA
This sequence comes from Ktedonobacterales bacterium, assembly GCA_025450405.1. GTDB lineage: Bacteria > Chloroflexota > Ktedonobacteria > Ktedonobacterales > JADMIN01 > JANWHL01. The sequence goes on along the minus strand of JANWHL010000261.1, from coordinate 197 downwards.
GGGCACAGAGGACACAGAGGGGCGGAGAGGAGTGGAGAAGAAGAGTCCTAACCGTCCTCACCCCCAGCCTCTCTCCTTGCGAGGAGAGGGGAGCAACGCGGCCCGAGGTGGTGAGCCGGACCGCGACGCGAGCGATTGCGGCGGGCGCGGCGTGTGGCAAGGGGAGCCGGATCGGCGACGCGAGCGGCCAAGGGTGG
>JANWHL010000260.1 GCA_025450405.1 Ktedonobacterales bacterium | reverse complement strand
TGGTGACTCTCACGTATAGAAACCTGCCAGAGACGAAGATCCCGCGCGCGGGCGAGGTGGAGGTGTGGCGGCGCCAACTGTTCCACGACTACGTCGCGGAGACGCTGAGGCCCAAGCACCACGGCGACGCGGACGAGCCAAGCTCGGAGGCGGAAGTACCGTACGACCAACCGTACGAGGAAGCGGACGCTGAACGATATCTGGCATGGTTAGCGTGGAACATGCGCGCCAGCGGCATGATCGACTTCCATAGTGATGCTGTGCAGCCAGGCTGGCTCCCAGACGCCCGTGCCTTCGATCGCTACCGCGTGGGGACGACGGTCGCCTACGGGCTAATCGCCGGCGCCACGATTGGGCTCACCTATGCGTTGATCCACGCCATGGGACCAGGAGCTGATCCTCAGCTCGCCACCACATCCGCGTCTCTGGTCGGGCTCCAACGTTGGGTTGGGCCGGGCGGCGCTCTCGCCCTCGCGGGGCTGGTTGCCGGGCTCGGGTGTGGTCTGATAGATGCCATCTTCATCGGGCTCGCCTTTCGGCTGACCCGCGGCGCTATCAAACCGGTTTACCAGGCGCTCGGTGAACCGTCGACACTCCCTCCCGAGCGCGGCGGTATCGACCGCTGGTCATTGACCGGGGCGCTGTTTGGTGTGGCGCGTGGCGCGCTGATCTATGCGCTGGCTTTCGGTTTCGTGTTCGGTCCGCACGGGGCCATCGTCGCCGGCACGACCGCGGGCGTCGCCGACGGTCTCCTGGGCGGCGTGGTCTTCGGGGTCGCCGGGCGCAACCTCGCGTACATCCAGCCGCGTCTGTGGTCGTGGTCCGTGGCAGGCGCCGCGGCCGCGCTGGGCATCGTGATCTATCTCGTCATGTCGCTCTCGCTGGGCATGGCGTTCCTTGTGCTTGGGGGCCTTGGGGGCTTGCCGGCCGGCGGCGTGATCGTTGCGCTCGGCTGCGGGCTCATTGCTGGATTGGCTCGCGGGGTGGACGATGCTCGCTCACATGGCAGGTCGGCCTGGGGCATCACGCGACTGGCGGCGCGGGCGCTGGCTAACGGGCTCGTCGGTGGAGTGGTGATGGGATCATTGGTTGGGCTGACGGTCACGTTGTTGCTCGGTCCGACCAGTGCGTCGACGTTGGGGATCGCCGCGGGTCTGAGTGGTGCGCTGGTGATTGGCCTTCGGTCCGGCGGGCTTTTCGCACTGCAACGGTTCGCCCTCACGCGCGGATTACTTCGCACGCGTGTCATGCCACCAGATCTGCCGCGCTTCCTCGACTATGCCGCCGAGCGCTATCTTCTGCGCCGCGTCGGGAACGGTTACCGCTTTTCCCACGCCCTCCTGCGCGACTATTTCGCGGACATGAGATAACATCTGCCGCACAGCGCGCTTCCACGTCTGATCTCACCACTGACCGTGTCCCCGATCGTTAGCCGCGTCTTCCGGGCGCCTCCTCGCCAGACCACCCACCCGCACTCGGCGCGACCTCTGGTGCATCGCCCACGTCCCCACCGCCCACCCGGTGGGGCACGCCCCACTGGTACCCATGCGCCATCCCTATCGTCTTGTGACATCGTGCCGTGGTACAATCATGAGGGTTGCCTGGCGGAGATCATTCACCACTACGCACCCGCCGCGGCGGCCGATTGGCTCGCCCGGAAGCTGGCACGTGCGCGCGGCGTGGTCGTCTCAGTAAACTCGACAGCGCCGTCCGCGGCATGACGCGTGCGCGCGCTATCGCCCTGACCGGCGCTCCCGATCGGCGCTCCTGGTGAGCGCGCCCAATTGCCGTGGACTCGCGCCGCGCCCGCCCTCATCTGGAGCGCCACGCCCTGGCGGTGAGCTAGCGCCCCACGGGTGGCGGCGCCCGCCTCGCCAAACGCTTGCCATTGGCTCATCAATTGTGCGTGAGCTTTCCCTCCTCATTCATCACGTTGGAGCATGTATGACGCGCGAACATCCCGGTGAACCCAATGGCGAACACAACGGCCACGCCCCGCGAACCACTCCTGCCTCGCGGGCGTCACACTCCGCCCCCGCCAGCGCTACGGGCGGTTCCGCCGCTTCCGGGGACTCGTCCACATTCGCGCCTGGCGCGTCCCTGCGAGGCTGGATCGCTCGCGGCCGCGACCTCGCCGGCGACTGGATGCGCGGCGGCCAACCCGGCGACTCGGTAATCGTCCCGACGAGCCAGGCGACGGCGTCGGCGCCGGTCCGGCTCGGCGACTTCACCGCCGACTGGCGCATGGTGCTCATGTCGGCGCTCGCCATCGGCATCGGCATACTGGGCGCATTCATCGCCGTCGCGCTCATGGGTCTTATCGGCTTCATCACCAACTTGGCCTACTTTCATGTCCTCTCCTTCAAGCTCGTCTCGCCAACCAACACGCCCTTCCCCTGGTGGGAGACCGTGCCCATCCCCATCATCGGTGGCCTCATCATTGGGTTCATGGCGCGCTACGGCTCGGAACGTATCCGCGGCCATGGCATCCCCGAAGCGATGGAAACCATCCTGGTTGGCGGCAGCCGCATCGAGCCGCGCCTCCTCCTGCTCAAGCCCACGTCGTCGGCCCTCTCGATCGGCACCGGCGGTCCGTTCGGCGCGGAGGGACCCATCATCCTGACCGGTGGCGCGCTGGGGTCGGTGATCGGCCAGTTTTTCAAGCTCACCGCCGCTGAGCGCAAGACCCTGCTGGTGGCGGGCGCGGCCGCGGGCATGGCCGCCACCTTCAACGCGCCGGTCGCCTCGGTGCTGCTGGCCGTCGAGCTGCTGCTCTTCGAATGGAAGCCGCGCAGCCTGGTGCCCGTCGCGCTGGCCAGCGCCGCCGCGACCCTGCTGCGCCGCCACCTCATTGCCGCCGGCCCCATGTTCCCGCTTGGCGCTCATCCCACCCTGGATTGGGACGGGATCATCGCGTCGGTGTTTGTGGGACTCGCCGCCGGTATCCTGGCCTGGGTGCTCACCATCGGCGTCTATGGCGCTGAGGACGCCTTCCGCAAGCTGCCCATCCACTGGATGTGGTGGCCCGCCATCGGTGGCATCGCCGTCGGCGTCGGCGGGGCGTTCTTCCCGCGCGCGCTGGGCGTCGGCTACGACACCATCGGCGACGAGCTCGCCGGACACCTGGCCATCAGCATCCTCGTCGGTGTCATCGTCGTCAAGGCGCTGATCTGGTGCATCGCCCTCGGCTCGGGCACCTCCGGCGGCATCCTCGCCCCGCTGCTGCTCATCGGCGGCGCGCTGGGCGGGATCGAGGCGCACATCTTGCCCACCCACTCGGCCGGCCTATGGGCGCTCATCAGCATGGCGGCGGCGCTGGCGGGTGTCACTCGCTCGCCGCTCACCGGCGTGATCTTTGCGCTGGAGCTGACCGCCGCCGTCAATGTTATGCTGCCGCTCCTGGTGGCCTGCACGGTCGCCCACATGGTGACGGTGCTGGTCCTCAAACGCTCGATCCTCACCGAAAAAGTCGCCCGCCGCGGCTTCCATGTCACCCGCGAGTACTCGGTGGATCCGCTGGAGGTGCTCTCCGTCCGCGAGGTGATGCAAGGGACCGTGGTCACCCTGGCGGCGGACCTCCCGATCTCCGGGCTGCGCCGCCAGCTCGCGCAAAACACCGCCCGTGCCCAGCGCCTCTATCCCGTAGTTGATGCCGACGGCGAGATGGTCGGCGTCTTCACACGCACCGACCTGGCGCGCCTGAACCAGCACACCAGCGACAACCAACATCCCAGTGACAATCAACCCGCCAGCGACGACGATGGCGAGCGCGCCGCGGATACCCGCACGGTCGCGGACGTCATGCGCGAGGAAGTGGCCGTCGCCTACCCGGATGAGACGCTGCGGATGGTGGCCGCGCGCATGATCACGCGCGGCGCCTACCGGCTGCCGGTGGTGAAACGGGCCGATCCACGCCAGATCGTCGGGCTGATCTCACAGCGCGAATTGCTACGGGCCCGCGAGCGCCTGCTGGAGGAGGAGCGCCACCGCGAGCGCGTCCTCCGGCTGCGCATTGTGGCCCCGCGTGCTGGGCGGACCCAGGCGCGCCGCCTGACCAGCGCGAGCGGCCCGGAGATCACGGCGGTCCAGACGGGCACTGGCCGCATGCCGCCGACTGAGATCGTGGAGAGCGAGTCGACCGTCGAAGCCGCGGCCACCGTCGAGGCCACCCCCACGCATGGCGCCACGGCGGACAAGGCCCCCGTGGCCAGGAAGCGGAACACCACCACGGCGGAAGTTCCCGCAGAGCCCGGCGCCATGGCGCGGACCGACTCGGGGCCGGAGGCCGAGCGCGCGCGCAAGTAGCGCGCGCCTCCCGGCTCATACCCAATGCGGCTGACCGCTGGCCGCGCCGTCACGGGATTGCGCCCGCCGTGGTCCGCCTGTGCCCGCTGCCCCCACCATCCACCCAGCCGCGCATGATTCTCCTGAAAATAGCCCGAGGGCCGCGTGGCCGCCAGATCTGCGCTCGCTGCGTCCGCCGCCTCGACGTGACGCGCGCAGCTCAGGATTCTCCCGTAAATAACCCTGTGGTCGAGGCGCCACTGCCCATCCCGCGGCGATTTTCAGGCCCATCGCTGACGGCGCGCCGGCATGGGGCCTTCCCGCGAAAATCGTCCGCGGCCCCCAACCACCCCGCGCGCCGTCGCGGATTCGCCGCGTTCTTCAGGGCGCCTCCTTGCTAAGCGATGCGCCCGCCCGTGGCCCGGTGCGCTCGCCGTTTCCCCCGCTGCCCCCACGCGGTGCTCGCAGCTCAGGATGACCGGCGGACCTTCAACTCCGCATCCTCGCTAGTTGCTCCGCCCGCCGGTGACCGGCACGCGCGCCCCATGGCTTCCCGCTAGTCTCACATCGCCAGGTCGCGCTTAGCTTGATGCGTCGGGGCGTCCGATGGACGCCCGGCGCCCCGATTGATGCGCCCGCCGGAATCTGTAGGGGCGTCCGGTGGACGCCCGGCGGCACCAAAGTGGCAGCCTAAATTCGACTCGCGTATTATCCAGCG
>JANWHL010000259.1 GCA_025450405.1 Ktedonobacterales bacterium | reverse complement strand
TTCTCGGCGGCCTCCTTGAGGCGCTGGAGGGCCATCTTGTCCTGGCGGAGGTCGATGCCCTGGTCGCGCTTGAACTCGTCGGCCAGCCAGTTGATGATGCGCTGGTCGAAGTCGTCGCCGCCGAGGTGGGTATCGCCATTGGTGGCTTTGACCTCGAAGACGCCCTCGCCGAGCTCGAGGGTCGAGATGTCGAAGGTGCCGCCGCCCAGGTCGTAGACGGCGATGCGCTCGTCCTTTTTCTTGTCCAGGCCATAGGCCAGCGAGGCGGCCGTCGGCTCGTTGATGATGCGCTTGACCTCGAGGCCGGCGATCTTACCGGCGTCGCGTGTGGCGGCGCGCTGGGCGTCGTTGAAGTACGCCGGCACGGTGATGACCGCCTCGCTAATCTTCTCGCCCAGGAAGGCCTCGGCATCGGTGCGCAGCTTTTGCAGGATCATGGCGCTGATTTCGGGCGGGCTGTACTGCTTGCCCAGGACCTCGACCCAGGCGTCGCCATTGGCGGCGCGCACCAGCTTGAAGGGGACGAGCCGGCGGTCGCGGTCGACCTCGGGGTCGTCGAACTTGCGTCCCATGAAGCGCTTGATGGAGTAGACGGTGTTTTCGGAATTGGTGATGGCCTGGCGCTTGGCGACCTCGCCGACGAGGCGTTCGCCGTTCTTGGTGAAGGCGACCACCGACGGGGTGGTGCGGCTGCCTTCCGCGCTGGGGATGACGACGGGCTCGCCGCCCTCCATGACGGCGACGCAGCTGTTGGTTGTGCCGAGGTCGATGCCGATGACCTTGCCCACTGAAGCTTCCCTCCCGCGACGGTGCGACCCGTCGCGCTGTGTGATGAAACGATGATTGGGGTCCTCACCCCCCCCGACCCCCTCGCCACTGCGGGGCGCGGGGAGAGAGGAACGACTTAACCGCCGAGGACGCGGAGGACGCGGAGAGAGAGACAGAGAGACGCGGAGTGCCGGAGAGGACGGTGAAAGGTGTGGTGGCGGGTGGGCGGCGGGGCCGCGCCGTCAACCAGTCGGGCGTCCACCGGGCCGCGGGCGTCCAACCGACCGCGGGCGTCCACCGGACGCCCCTACGGACTGGAGCCGGGGGGGGCTTCGCCGGCTGGCGACGCGCCGTGTTCATCCGCGGTGTGTTCGCCAGGACTGTGTTCACCGGCGTTGGGCGCCGGGTCGGAGCGTGGTGGGCGGGCCACGGCGACGAGCGTTGGCCGCAGGATGTGGCCATTGATTTCGTAGCCGCGTTGAACGACCAAGGCGATCGTGCCCTCGGGATGTGTCGCGGTCTCGTGCTCCGCGACGGGCTGGTGGCGCGTGTGGTCAAGCGGCTGGCCGGGGTCCGCCGCGATTTCGGTGACGCCCAGCGCGGCCACGGCCTGGCGCAGCTGGTGGTCGACCAGGGCCACGCCATTGATCCAGGTGAGACCAGTGAGCGGCTCGGGCAGTGTCTGGAAGGCGCGCTCGAGGCTGTCGATCGCGGGGAGGGCGAAGGCCACGGCCTGCCACGCGGCGAAGGCGTGGAGCTGGTCGCGCTCCTGGTCGGCGCGGCGGCGGAGGTTCGACATGTCGGCCTGGGCGCGCTGCCAGCGGTTCAGATACTCGGTGGCCTGGTCGCGTTCGTGGGCGAGGTCGCGTTCGAGCTGGTCCACGCGGTCGCGCAACGCGGCGAGGGAGTCTGGTGCCGGCGTGTCGGCCGCGTCCGACGGACCGGGGCCGGCCGCGGTGCCCGCGGCCGACTCCGTGCCGGGCGCGCCGTCCTTCGCCGTGGCGCTTGCCGCCGCGCCCGCCGCCGCATCCGCATCACGCGAGTCGGTCGGCGCGGCGGCAGCAGCGGGCGTAGCTCGCGAGCTCTCGCCATCCACGAGCGTGAAGTTGGGACCATCCGCGTGTGCCGCGTCTCCGGTCGCGCCCACAGGATCGCCCTCGGCCGCGTCCGGGGTGTCCGGCGTCTCGACCATCTCGGGCATCTCCGGCACCTCGGGCATATCAGGTATGTCCGGCGTATTGGGCTGTTCGCGTGTGTCCTCGCTCATGGCATCCCTCCGTCCGATTCGTACTGTTCCGATCCGTATTGTTCGGCGAGCAGGTCGTTGAGCAACTCGGTCATGTAGCGGACGATGGCGATGGCGCGGCCGTACTGCATGCGGGTGGGGCCAACCACGCCGAGCAGACCGCCGACCTGACCCTCGACGCCGTAGCGCGCGACGACCATGCTCATGTCCTTGAGGTCGTCGGTCTGGTTCTCCGCCCCGATGATCACCTGGACGCCTTCGGCGGCCATCACCTGGGGGGCGAGGGCGGGGAGGAAGCGGTTCTGCTCCAGCGCCTCGACGACCTTGCGGATGCGCTCGGCGCGTGCGCTCTCGGAGCCCAGGCGGGTGTACTCATCGCGACGGAGGAGCTGGGTCAGGCCGTCCTGGTAGAACGAGCCATAGGTGAAGCGCGCGTGCTGGTCCAGGAGCCGGGCGAGGGCATCGGCGACGAGATGCTCATCGGGGCTGAGGTCGTCGCTGGCGGCATCCTGGCGCAGCGCGGCGGCGTCGGCGCCGCGGTAGCGTTCGTTGAAGTGGCGCGCGAGGCGGCTGAGCTCCTCCTGGCTGGTGGGGTTATCGAGGTAGAGGCGCTCCTGCTCCACCGTGCCGTCCTCCAGGACGAGGACGAGGAGGGTCGCGGCGTCGTGGAGGGCGAGCAGCTCGAAGTGCTTGAGGCGTGTGCGCGGGCCGCGCGGTGGGGTGATGACGGCGGCGCTCTGGAGGGCGATGGCCATGACGGAGGCCGTGAGCCGGACCCACTGATCGAGCTGGTGCTGGACCTGGTAGAACTGGTGGCGGATGAGGCGCTGCTCGTCGAGCGAGAGGGTGGTCTCGTTCATGAGGCGCTCGACGAAGTAGCGATAGCCGAGGTCGGTGGGGACGCGGCCGGCGGAGTGGTGGGGCTGGACGATGAGGCCGTGGTCCTCGAGGGCGCCGAGCTCGCTGCGGATGGTGGCGGGGCTGTGGCCGGGTCCGAGGGTGCGGGCGAGCTGGTCGGAGAGGGAGCGGGAGGCGACGGGCTCGGCGCTGCGCACGTATTCCTGGATCAGCGCGCTGAGGATGGCCTCCTGGCGGGCGGAGAGGGGCTCGTGCTCGACGGTCATGCGGGCGTGCCTCCCAGGGTGTTGGGGGTCCTCACCCCTGGCCCCCTCTCCCCGCGAGGAGAGGGGAGGCGGAGCGGAACCGCGCGCGGGCGCTGGGCCGGTGGACGGGCCGGATTGGCACTCGCGCATGCCGTTTGCCAACGCCCTCACATTTTACCCGATGCTGGCACTCGCGTCAAGGGACTGCCAACGGCGAGACAACAAGAGGTTGGGGCGGTGGAGCGAGCTGCCAGGCATGCCGCGGATTGCCGCGGCGATCACGGTGGTCCTGTCCCCCGTGGTGCCCCTGATCATGAGGGGATAGCGGCCAGGCACCGCACGCGAGGCCGTGGAGCGTGCGCGGATTGGCGACCGGCTGGTGTAGCAGGCCACCGAGCATGCCGCGGAATGCCGCGGCGATCGCCGTGGGGGCGCGGAGCTGGCGGCCGAGCATGCCGCAATATGCCGCACCGATCGCCTTGGTCGCACATAGCTGGCGGGCGGGCATGCCGCAACATGCCGCAAGGAACGCCAACTCCACCTGCGAGCGGCTGTGCCGATGGCCCGGCGTTGGGGTCGTGGGAACGAGCGGTCGGGCAGGCCGGGGGATGCCGGGGCGGTCAGGTGTGGGGCGGTCAAGCTGGTTGGCGGTCATGCCGCGGAATGCCGCGACGATCATCGCCGCCTGGGCGGCTGGGTGGGTTGAGCTGGCGATCAGGCATGCCGCAACGTGCCGCAACGATCGCGAGGGTGACGCGGCGAGGAGGTGGGAGGGAGCTATGGCGAGGATAGGGAATCGGATTCTACGCGTACCGCCAGGAGCGCGATCGGTGGCTGACATAGTCATTCCACCAAGCGGGACCGCGCAGGGTGCAAACCGACGTCCGGGAAAGCGCCATCCGGGCAGGTATCGCGTCGTCGGACGACTCTGGGGAGGCAGATGGAGTACGTCCATGGTGGTTCACCGCTTCCCATTGGCCGTCGAGGTGCCCACGGCGGGCCACGCCGACGTGCCATGGATTCCAGACCAAGTATAGAACGGGTGACCAAGCATCACAAGGGACCGCGGGGATGGCGCGACGACCTCGTGACAGGAAGTGGGCGCGGATGGCGAGAGCCTCTGGAAAGCTCGGCGAGGGGAACTGGGGATGGTGGGCGGAGCGTCTGGCGTGGAGGCGCTGGGAAGGACGCGGCAAACGACCGTTGGCGCGGGCATCGGACAGAGAGCGGTGGGGACGGATGCGGGCAACGAGACGCGGCAAGGCGCCACGGGGGCCGGTCATCGGCGCAGTGAGAGTGGGGGGCATCGGCGGCAGGGACGGCGTGGGCGGGCGAGCCGGTACGACCTGTGAGACAGATGTCGGTCAGGCGGTTTTGGAAGTTCTGGGCAGATGAGGGTGGGCGCGCAGGACGTGGGGCGTGGCGGGGGTAATGTCGGGTCCATGGGGTGCTGAGCGGCCGGATCGCCGCGTTGTTCGCAACACTTCTTGCGCGCCTCTCCTTGGCATCGGTCGACGCGTGGCGTAGTTCGCAACATCGTGGTGCTATACTCGCCTTGCGAGTGGCGAGGTGCGAGAGAGGAGCGAGGAAGGATGGCACCGTGGCACGGGCCGAAGATCGCGTGGAGCGCATGGACGATATCGAACGGAAGCTCGCCAACGCTCCGGCTGGGCTCACGACGGGACAATTGGCGGTGCATTACGGTGTGAACCGGTCGACGATCCACCGGGACGTGCGGGAGATGGAACGGCGCGGGACGGGGCTGATCAAGTCGGGGCCGCGCTGGAAGCTGGACCACCGACGGAGCCTCTACAGCGTGAAGTTCACGCCCTATGAGCTGGTGGCGTTGTTCCTGGCGGCGCGGCTGCTCTCGCGGCACAGCGACGAGCGGAATCCGCACGTGGTGAAGGCGCTGGAGAAGCTGGCGGACGCGCTGCGCGGGCACTCGCCGCGGGTGGCGAGCTACATCCACGAGGCGGCGGCGACGGTTAGCGAGCACCCGGCGCGGCCGGAGTATGAGGAGGCGTTCCGGGTGATCACGCAGGCGTGGATCCAGGGGCGCAAGGCGCGGCTGACCTACTATTCATACCAGACCGGAGAGCGGACGGAGCGCGTATTCGCGCCGTATTTCATGCAGCCGGCGTGGCCAGGTTTCGCGTGTTACGTGATTGGTCAGGACGAGCTGCGTGGGGAGCTGCGGACGCTGAAGCTGGAGCGGGTTCAGGCGGCGGCGCTGACAGACGAGCGGTTCGAGGTGCCGGAGCGGTTCGACGCGGAGCGGCTGCTGGCGTCGTCGTGGGGGGTGATGTGGGGCGAGGACGAGCCGGTGGAGGTGCGGCTGCGCTTCGGGGCGCGGGTGGCCCGGCGGCTGAAGGAGAGCTTCTGGCACCCCTCGCAGCGGATCGAGGACCTGGCCGACGGGTCGTGTCTGTTCACGGTGCGGGTGGGGAGCACGCTGGAGATGAAGCCGTGGATCCGGCAGTGGGGGGCGGACGTGCGGGTGCTGGCGCCGGATGGGTTGAGGCGGGAGCTGCTGGCGGAGGCGCGGGCGCAGGTGGCCGCCTACGAAGCGGACGAGGTGGCCGCAGGGGATGGGAGCGACGAGGTCGCGCCCGGATGACGCCGTCTTGCCACGGGAGGGCTGGATGGGCCCACGCTGCGAGCAAGTGCACGGACCTGAGGCGGGAATGGTGCGGAGGCAATAAGGACATGGAGACGAATGCGGTATCGTCGGCGGTGACACCGCGTGGTGCGCTCGACAATTATCGGACACACTCCGAGGTGGTGCGGTACAATGGCCAAGGCCATGCATTCCCCACGCTGGTGGGGGTGAACCTGAGGTGTTGGTGCAACGCGCGGCGGCATCAAGCCGGTCCTCACATTTGTGGGGGCGCGAACGGCATGCGGGCGATGGAACGTCGTCCGCATGCCGTTCGCCATATTTGCCGACGCCATGATCGACGGCAAGGATCGTCTTCCAGAGCCGTGGAAGCGCTTTTGGCTTTGTACCAATACCTCCTTGACTTAACGTGCGCATGGAGGTATACTCCGTCCATCGGCGTCGCACCAGGCCGGTGGATTGACTCGGTTTGGGCCCCGGGCTGCGGGCACGCGGAGAGAGCTCCAGGAAAACGGCGGTCCGCGATCACCCAATTGTTCTGCCACACATCAAATGGCTTGTGGAGGCGGCAGTCGTCCCCGTTGTCATGGCTGCCTGGATCCAGCGCATGCGGTAGTGCCGGAGAGCCCCATTCCAAAGGCGACGGAGTGTCACCTTTGCGTGGTGGCTTACCCTAACCGTGTTAATGGCACTCCGCATTCGGTTTCCGGATCGCGAACCAACTGAAGTATAGCCTCTGCAGACAGCGGCGAGCTCCTCGAGGATACGCGCCGGGTATGCGCATGCTTCGTTAATCCAGCGCGTGGCGATGGGGAAGTAGCTCAGCGGCGTGAGAGGAGCATTCGACGATGGAGAAGGCGCTTGATGCTGGCGACGCTGATCGGTCCGCACCCGTGCCCATACGCCTTTGGCGCATCTGGGCGAAATGGTCCAAGACCGGCAAGGACGCGCCCGCGGAGGGCGAGACCTATCATCCGCTGATCTGCCACATGATCGACGTGGCGGTCGTGGCGCGCCAGTTGTGGGAAAACGCAATGCCGGCGCCGACGCGTGCGCGGCTGATAGAGCACTTGGGGCTAGACAATGAAGGCGAGGCGGTGGCGTGGATCGCGTATTTCGTCGGCCTCCACGACATCGGGAAGGCATCGCCTGGGTTCCAGGACCAACTGAACGACAGGACCGGCGGCGAGACCATCCGCGGCTGGATGCGCGAGGCCGGCCTGGACTTCGCGGTCGCTGAATGGGTCGCGCATGGGGCGGTCTCGGCGCGTGTGCTTGGCTTTACCTGGAGGATCTTGGGGTGAAGCGGGGACTCGCCGACCAGATCGCCTTGCTTGTGGGCGGGCACCACGGGATCTTCCCGCGACAGGGTGAGCTCAATGGGCTCAAGGATCGCCAGCAGATCGGAACGGGCGAGTGGGCGCATGTGCGGGATGACCTGGTGGCGGCGCTGCGCAAGGGCCTGGGCGTGCCGCATGCAGCGCCCACCGGTGCGCTCACTCCGGCCGACGCGATGGTCTTCGCCGGGTTCGTGACGGTCGCCGACTGGATAGGATCGAACGAACTCACCTTTGAGCATGCCGGCCGGCGAGCCGCCGCGCCGGAGCCGATGTCGCTCGATGGGTATGTCGCCCGTGCGGAAGAGCGCGCGGCGGAGGCGTTGCGCACGGTGCGGTTGGATCCGTTCGCGGGCGTCGCCGCTGGGAGATCGCGCCGCTCGTTTGCCGAGCTCTTTCCAACGATTCCCAAGCCCTATGACGCGCAAGCGGCGGTTGTCGAACTGGCGGAACGCCTGACGGGTCCGGCGCTGGTGATCCTGGAGGCGCCGATGGGCGAGGGCAAGACCGAGGCGGCGCTCTATTTGGCCGACGCGTGGGCGGTTGGTCACGAGCGCCAGGGGACCTATTTCGCACTGCCGACGCAGGCCACCAGCAACCAGATCTACGCACGCGTGAGCGCATTCCTGGACCGGCGCTTCGCCGACGCTGACTACGTAGCGGCGCACCTGGCTTATGGCGAGGCCGTGCTCGATGAGGCCTACCAGAAATTGCTCGAGAGGGGGCGCGGGCGGCTCGCGGGTGCGCGGGTCGCGCCCAGGGGCCAGCGGGAGCTGGCCGCGGCCGAGGGGGCGGGTGCGACTGACAACGAAGAGCGAGCGGACGCCGCGGGCGAGGTCGGCGCGGCGGACGAGATGCTGGCGCTGGAGCACGAGGGGCCGGTGTACGACGGGCGGGGCGCGGAGGCCGGGGCGGTGGGCGCCGTCATCGCCGCGGAGTGGTTCGCCGCGCCGAAGCGGGCGCTGCTCGCGCCGTTCGGGGTGGGCACGATCGACCAGGCGCTGCTTGGCGTGCTACAGACCAAGCATTTCTTCGTCCGGCTCTTCGGCCTCGCCGGGAAAACCGTGGTCGTGGATGAAGTACATGCCTACGACGTCTATATGTCGTCACTGCTCGGGCGGTTGCTTGAATGGCTGGGGGCGTTCGGCGTGCCGGTGGTGCTGCTCTCGGCCACGCTGCCGAGGGCGAAGCGGCTCGAGCTGCAGCAGGCGTATGCTCGCTACGCAGGGTGGCCGACCCCGGACGATGGAGCTGCGGATATGCCGTACCCGCGGCTGACGTGGAGGAGTGCCGAGGGCGCTGGTGCACGCGCGGTGGTGGCCTCGGCCGCGATGTCGCGGTCCGTCGCCGTCGAGTGGCTGGAGGGCGCCGCGCCGGACTCGGAGGAGGGGCTAGCCGCGCTTGGAGAGCGGCTGAGGACCTTGCTGGCACAGGGCGGGTGCGCCGCTGTGGTGTGCAACACAGTGGGTCGCGCGCAGAGCGTCTATACCGCGCTCAAGGCGTACTTCCCTGGTGTAGACGGGGTCTCCGTGCTCGATCTGTTCCACGCCCGTTTCCCGCGCGGTGAGCGAGTAAAGCGCGAGGAGCGCGTGCTGGGCCGCTTCGGCACGGGCGATGGGGTCGTGCGACCGAAGACCGCGGTGCTGGTGGCGACGCAGGTGATCGAACAGAGTCTAGACCTCGACTTCGACCTGCTGGTGAGCGATCTCGCGCCGATGGACCTGCTGCTCCAACGCTCGGGCCGGTTGCAGCGACATCGGAGGAACGATTCTCAGCGCGCGGCGGCGGTCGCCACTCCGCGGCTGGTGATCCCGCGCCCGGAGGTGCGCGACGAGTGTCCGAGGGTCCCACGGTCCGACGAGTTCGTCTATGACGCGTATTTTCTGCTGAGGACGTGGATGGCCCTGCGGGAGCGGGGAGAGCAGGGGCGCGACGAGATCCGTGTGCCTGAGGAGATCGAGGTGCTGGTGGAGCGGGTGTATGACGCCAACCGCACCTGCCCGGAGGACGCGCCGCCGGCGGTGCGCGCCGCCTGGGAGCGGACGCGTGCCAAGTACGAGCACGATGTGGAGCATGAGCTCGACGAGGCGCGCATGCGCAAGGTGGCGGCGCCAAAGGGCGACGACGTCTATACGGGACGCAATCTCAAACTGAAGGAAGAGGACGAGGCGCGAGACGCCGAAGAGGCGGCGATCGCGCTGACGCGGCTCGGGCCGCCGAGCGTGCGCGTGGTGCTGCTGCCCGCCGCACGGGCGCGGCGGGAGTGGGAGGCTAAAGGCAAACCGCCGGCCATCAAAGAAGTGCGGGAACTGCTCAAACAGTCGGTGGCGATCGCGCATGGGGCTGTGGCGCCCGCTCTCATGCGCGAGGAGCCGCCCGTGCGGTGGAAGAAGTCGCCCTGGTTGCGCCACGCCAGACTAGTGGCGCTCGACGCCAACGACCAGGCGAGTATCCAGGTACAGGGGAAGGAGGGTGAGAAGGCGCGCACCTTCCTGCTGAAACTCGACCCGGAGCTGGGGGTGATCATCCGGCGGCAGAGGGAGGAGGATGCGTAACCGCGCGGTGTGGAATGGGCACGTCGCGGCCGCCGATGCTCGGAGCGCGGCGTGTCCCCATCGAGAAGGAGTCGTCTTTCGTGTCCGCATCATTCGACCTCTTGACGCAGCCCTGGCTGCCGTGCCTGCCGCTCGATGGGCAAACGCCCGTGGCGCTGTCGCTGCCGGACGCGCTGGCCGAGGCGCACCGCTCCCGCGAGCTGATCGCCGATTCGCCGCTGGAGGGTGTGGCGCTGCACCGGCTGCTGCTGGCCGTGGTGCATCGCAGCTACATGGGACCGCGCGACGTTGACGAGTGGCGCGCGCTGTGGGGCGCCGGGCGCTTTGATGGCGAGCGGGTGCGCGCCTACCTGATGGATCCGCGCTGGCGCGGCCATTTCGACCTCTTTGACGCGAGCCGGCCGTTTTACCAGGTGCCCGAGATGGCGGACGCCAGGCCAAACTCGGTCGCGAAGCTGGCCATGGAGCGGGCCAGCGGGAACAACATTACGCTCTTCGACCACACGACGGGCGAGACCGCGGCGTTCACGCCAGCGGAAGCGGCGCGCTACCTGGTCGCTTTCCAGCTCTACGCGCTTGGCGGCGGCGTGAGCCGCCCATTCAACCTCAGCGACGGGCCGCTGGCGCGGGACTACACCGTGCTGGCGCGCGGGGCGACGCTCTTTGAGACGTTGATGCTCAATTTGCTGCGCTATGATGACGAGCTGCCGCATATGTTCGGGCGTCGCGTGGTGGAGGACTCGGCGTGGTGGGAGCGCGAGGTTGACCGGGAGCCGGACAAAGACGGTACGACACCGCGCGGGTATTGCGATTACCTGACCTGGCAGAGCCGGCGCGTCCATCTGATCTACGACGAGGCCGAAGGCACCATCCGCACGTGCCAGGTGGCGCAGAACTTGAAGCTCAGCGCGACGGCGAGTTCGGCCGATCCCTTCAAGGCCTACCGGCGGGACGAGAAGCGCGGCATAGTCTCGCGGCGGTTGAGCGAGGGGAAGGCGGTCTGGCGCGACAGCCATGCGCTGCTGGAGGAGGCGCGCAATGACGGGAGCCGGCCCGAGGCATTCGAGTGGTTGGCGGCGCTCTTCCCCGCGCGGAGGCTCGGAACCGCGCGTGGGTTCGATTTTGAGGTGGCCGGGTATCTGACTGATGGTCCTCAGGCAACGGTGTTGCTCTGGCGGAGGGAGCGGCTGCCACTGCCGCTGGGGTATCTGGCGCCAGAGGGCAAGCCGCTGCGCGATGAGCTGGACGCCGGCCTGGGGATCGCCGAGGAGGTGAGCCGGCTCTTCCGGGTGGGCTCCATTCCGATCAAGGACAAGGACGGGAAACTGAGGGCACAGCCGACGCCGGTCTGGGTGCTAGCCAAGGATCTGTTGACGGTGTCGCGGGACCGCCTACCCGACCGGAAGGACATCGCCGGACTGGTCGAGCACTACGGCGCCGAGCGCACCTACTGGGCCGCGATTGAGCCCCTCTTTCGGCTGTTCATGCGGTCCCTGGCCGAAGAACCGGCGGCGGGCCAGACGCTGGAGGCGCATTTCTCCGCCATGCTGACCATGTGGAAGGACAACCTGCGCACGGTCGCGCGGCGGACGTTTGAGGAACTCGTCGGTGGGCTGGAGTCGGACATGCGATCGCTGCGCGCGGCGGCGCTGGCGCAACGACAGTTCAATTGGTTGCTGTATAGGATGCTGCCCACCGCGGAGCGTGAGGCGGCGGCGGCGGGTCGGCGGGACGAGAGGGAGGTGCGTGCGTGAGCGCGGCACAACGGACAACGGAGGGCGCCGATTTGGCGCGGCGGCGCCGGCTGGTGGACCATCTGAACGATCTGGTGACGAAGGGGGACCTCGGGGCGCTGGCGCTGCTGCGGCGGGGTCTGGGGCGCGCGCCTGGAGACGTGCCGGAGATCTACGCGCAGGTGCTGCCCTACCTCGAGATACCCGTCACGCCGAATCCGGAGCGGCGCGCGCGCGAGGAGGACGCCGCACTGCTGGTGGCGTCGCTCTACGCGCAATGGCACCAGGGCAAGGCGCGGCCGCGCGCAGAAGAGCGGGTGAGTCTGGGGGCGGCATTTCGCCAATTGAGTAGACAGGCGGATAGCGGTAGCATCGAAGGGCGGTTCGCGGCAGTGCTGAAGTCGAGTCGCGCGGGCCTGCCCGATCACCTACGCCACGCGATCGCGCTGCTTCGGGCAAAGGACATTGCGCTGGATTGGACGCTGTTGTTCCGCGACGTGGCATGGTGGGATGCGCCGGATCAGCAGGCGGGGGATTCGACGCGGCGCCGCTGGGCGCGCGACTACTGGGAGCGCACATGGGAGTCGGAGGCCGAGGCGGGCGCCCCGGCCGTGGAGGGCGCGGATGGCGACGATGGCGAGTAGGTGGCGCGCGCGGCCGCGCGCGACGGGGCCGCCGAGCTCCTCACCCCCAGCCGGGCGCGCAACCGTGCGCCCCTACGGTGCGGCATGGGGAGTCGGAGGGAGAACGGCGACAACAGGCGGCGCGGGCAATGGCCGGTGCCGCGGGATGGGACATCAGGAAAGGATCAGGGCATCGGTATGTACCTCGAACTGCATTTGCTGCAAAACTTTGCCCCGTCGAATCTCAACCGTGACGACACGGGGTCACCCAAGGAGTGCGTGTTCGGCGGGGTGAGCCGGGCGCGCATCTCGAGTCAGTGCCTCAAGCGGTCCATCCGCCAGAGCGCCGAGTTCCGCCGGGTGCTGGCAGGCCACGAGGCGGTCCGCACGCGGCGCCTGATCGTGGAGGTGGCCGAGCGGCTGAGTGGCAAGCGTCCCGCACCGGAAAGCGTCACCAAGGTGATCGCCGAGGTGTACAAGGAGGCCGGGCTGGAGCGGCCCGAGCAGCGTGGGGCCGCGAGCAAGGGGCAGGGCGGCGCCGACAGCGCCGAAGCCCAGGCGGCGCCCGAAGAGAAGGACAACACGAAGCTGCTGCTGTTCATGGACGCGCGCGGGATCGACGAGGCGGTGGCGGTATTCCGGGCGCGCTGGGAGGCACTGGGCGACAAGGCCCAGCGCGAGGCCGCGATCGTGGAGCTGGGGAACAGCCTCGTCGGGTCCGCCCGCGTGCCGGATGTGGCGCTCTTCGGCCGGATGATCGAGATGGACAACAAGACGCCGTTCGGGAGGCTCCAGCTCGGCGTGGAGGGGGCGACCCAAGTGGCGCACGCCATCTCGACACATCAGGTGACGGGGGACGAGGACTTCTACACGGCGGTGGATGATCTATTGCATGGCGAGACCGGTGCCGGCATGATGGGCACGGTCTTCTACAATTCGGCGTGCTATTACCGCTATGCCAACGTGGATCACGACCAGTTGACGAAGAACCTGGGCGGCGACCGCGAGCTGGCGGCGCGGACGGCGGAGGCCTTTGTGCGCGGGGCGATCAAGGCCATCCCCACGGGCAAGCAGACGAGTATGGCGGCGCAGAATCCGCCGTCGCTGGTGATGGCGGTCGTGCGCGATGACGGGCTGTGGTCGCTGGCGAACGCGTTCGAGCGGCCGGTGCGGCCGACGGAGGCTGGGGGGGTGGTCGAGCCGTCCATCGTCGCCCTGGACGGTCAGTGGGGCAAGCTGAGCGGGATGTATGGCGTGGGCGGCATTCGCGGGGTGTGGCTGGTGGAGGCGGAGGACGCGCGCCTGGAGCAATTGGGCGGCAACCGCGTGGCCTCGGTGGACGAGCTCATCGCGCGGGTGCGCGACACCCTTCGGGTGGGAGTGGTCGCATGACGGCGACGCTGCTGTTACGCCTGGAAGGGCCTATGCAGTCGTGGGGCACGCAGAGCCGGTTCCGCGTGCGCGACACCGGACGCGAGCCCTCGAAGAGCGGCGTGGTCGGCCTGCTGTGCGCCGCGCTCGGGCGGCCACGCGGCGCGCCGCTCGCGGATCTGGCCGCCCTGCGGATGGGGGTTCGCGTAGATCGCGAGGGCGTTGTGCGGGAGGACTATCAGACCGCCGGTGGGGGCGCCTGGCTCAACGGGCGCTACGGTGTCACGCGGGCGGAGAATCCAGGTGTCGAGGTCGCCATCTCCCGCCGCGCATACCTGTCAGACGCGTCTTTCCTGGTGGGGCTAGAGGCCGCTACCGCCGACCAAGAGGCCCTGCTGGCACGGCTCGACACCGCGTTGCGCGCGCCGGTCTGGCCGCTCTACCTGGGCCGGAAGGGCTACGTTCCGGGCGCGCCGGTGCGGCTGCCCGACGCGCCGGAGCATGGCGGGCCGGGGCTGGTGGGCGGGGCGTTGCTAGACGCGCTGCGGGGGGTGCCAGTGGCGCCGAGTCGGTCGAGGGAAGGGGGCGGTAACATGCTACGGCTGGTGATCGAAACGGATTTCGACAACGAGGCCGCCGAGGTCCGCCAGGATCAACCGGTGTCGTTCGCCTCGGATCGACGGGTCTTCGCGTCGCGGGCCGTCACGGTCAGCTTGGAGCCGAGGCCGGCCCGTGGGGGATGAGGGGTCAAGTTGACCAGGAAGTGGGTGAGGACATGCTCTATCTCTCGCAATTGCCACTGAATCCGCGGTCACCGGAAGCGCGGGGCGATCTGGCGGATTGTCGCGCGCTGCACTCTCGGGTGCTGCACGCCTTCCCTGATCGCGAGGAGGTGATGGCGGCCCGCGCGCACTTCGGTGTGCTCTATCGGGTGGAGCGGCATGCTGGTGGGGTGCGGGTGCTGGTTCAATCGGCGGAGCGCCCGGATTGGTCGCAGCTCCCGGGCGGCTATCTGCGCGCGCCGATGGGGGAGCCGAAGCGAGTGGACGAGGGGTACGCGCGCATCACGGTCGGGCAGGAGTTGCGCTTCCGCCTGCGGGCGAATCCGACGCGGTGCATCAGCGACCGGAACACGAGCCAGGGGGAGCGGTGGCGGGGGAAGCGGGTGGAGCTGCGGCGTGAGGCGGAGCAACTGGCGTGGCTCGCGCGCAAGGGTGAGGCGGCGGGCTTCGCCTTGGTGGCGGCGGAGGTGGCGCGCGGTGTGAGTGCGGCCGACGCGCACGATAGCGGACGAGATGCGCGCGATCCGGTCGCGGACGTGCGCACAGGTGGAACGGCGGCCAAGGTGGCACGATTCCATCCGGGCCGTAAAGTGGACCTGGCGTTTGGCTCGGTGGTCTTCGAGGGGCGGCTGCGGGTGACGGATGCGGAGGCGTTCCGCCGGGCGCTGGCGGCGGGCATCGGCAGCGGCAAGGCGTTCGGCTTCGGGTTGCTCTCGGTCGCGCCGGCAGCGCGACTCGGGGGGTGACAGGAGGCGGATCCTCATCCCAGCCCGTCTCCACGCGGGGAGGGGGAGGCGGACCCACGAACGGCCGTGGCGGGAGATGGGGGCCGTGGCCGCCGTGGACGAGTATATCGAGTTTCCGCTTCGGGTTTCCGTATTGCGGTGGGAGCGGCGTATGGATTGAACGAGAGGTGACCGGGCCGGCGCGCCATTGAGGCGGTATCCGCGGCTCGACTGCGACGGGTACAAGAGCGCAAG
>JANWHL010000258.1 GCA_025450405.1 Ktedonobacterales bacterium | reverse complement strand
GTGGGGCCGGCGCCCCGGCCCGCGCCACCCGGACCATTCGCGTCAGTCATGGCGGAGGCTCGCTGCTCGCACGGTGCGCGCCCCGGCGGTGGGGGCGGGGCTTCACAATGAGGAAACGGAGGCGGGGTCCCCCACCGGGGGCACACAGCGGAGGGACGAGAAGAAGAGGCACGTGGAACCGCCGAGAGCGCGGAGAGCGCGGAGAGGACGCGGAGAGGAAACAGAGAGAAGAGGATGGAACCGCCGGGGGCGCCGAGGGGTGGGCGCGAGACACCTGGCGACGCTCAGTCGTGGGGGGTGTCGGTGGGTGGTGAGGCGGCGCCTGGATGGGCGTCGCTCCGGCCCGCCGACTCGGCCGCCTCGGCGGCCTTGCGCGCGCGGCAACGCTCGCACGAGCCATTGCCGCCGCCGCAGTTGCCGTGGTGGGTCGGCGGGCGCGCCGCATCGCTCTCGCGTCCTTTCCAATCGATCTCTTTGACCGGAAAGCGGATGGTCGCGCCGCTCTCCAGCATCACATCCACGGCTTCTTTGGGAACGTTGATGCCCACGACGCGGCCGGGTCCGCTCGCCGTGCTGACGATCTCGTTGTAGCCGGGCATCTCGCGCTTGGCCTCGACGTAGTTCTCGTTCTCGTAGGCCAGACAGCACATCAGGCGGCCGCACACGCCCGAGATCTTGCCGGGGTTCAGCGGCAGCCCCTGCTCCTTGGCCATCTTGATCGAGACGACGCCGAAATCGGTCAGCCAGGAGCTGCAACACAGGGTCTTGCCGCAGGGACCCACACCGCCCAGCATCTTGGCGTGGTCGCGCGCGGAGATCTGGCGCAGCTCGATGCGCGTGTGGAACACGGTGGCCAGGTCACGCACGAGGCCGCGGAAGTCCACCCGCTGCTCGGAGGCGAAGTAGAAGGTCAAGCGGCTGCCGTCGAAGGTGTATTCCGCCTCCACCAGCTTCATGGGCAGGCCGTGCTGCTCGATGCGGCGCGCGCACCGCACCAGGGCGTCCTTCTCGCGCGCCTTGTTGGCGAGCATGTCGCGCAGATCGTCCTCGGTGGCCAGGCGCGACACCGGCCGCAGACCCTCGGGGCCAAGCTCGGCCACATCCACCGGGCGCGGCGCCAGCACCACACGCGCCGCCTCCAACCCCTTGGCGGTGGGCGCGATCACCCAGGTGCCGGTGGTCAGTGTGAAGGCGGCGGGCGCGTAGAAGTAGATCCGCCCGGCGGGCCGGAAACGGACGCCGACGGCGATGACCTGGGTGGCGGTGGCGGTGGATTCCACAGTAGCCATCTGTTCTACAGGTCGCCGATGGTGTTGGTCAGCAGAATGGCCTCGGCGACCTCGCGCATGGACTTGCGGTTGTTCATGCTGAGTTTCTGGATGCGCCGAAACGCCTCTTGCTCGGAGAGGCCCTGCTTCTGCATCAGCAGGCCCTTGGCCTTCTCGACCACCTTGCGGGTGGCCAGGAGGTCCTCCAGGTCCTTGACCCTGGTCTCCATGGCGCGGAACTCCTGGAAGCGGGCCAGCGCCACCTCGATGGCCGGCCGGAGATCGCTCTGGCGCCAGGGCTTGGTGAGATAGTGGATGACCCCGGCCTCCTTGGCCCGGTCGATCAGCTCTTGATCGCTAAAGGCGGTCAGCATCAGGACGGGGGCAATCTTCTCACGGGTGAGGACCTCGGTCGCGGAGATGCCGTCCATATGCGGCATGCGGATGTCCATGAAGACGAGGTCGGGGCGCAGCTCGCGGGCCAGATTCACGGCGCTTTCGCCGTCGCCGACATCGCCGACGACCAGATAGCCCTGGCGCTGCAGCTCTTCTTTGAGGTCCATGCGAATGAGGGACTCGTCTTCGGCGATGATGATACGGATAGGCATGATCGCTTCCTCACGTTGGCCGCCAGTGACCGCCACGACGGGCGCGCCAGTGGGCGGCGCGAGACGGGGTCCGCGCGGCGGTCGGGTCTCGCACGGCAGTATAACACACGCGGCGGCCCAGCGGCGGACGGCGTTGGCGGGAGGACCGAGCACTCGCGCCGGATGGCCGGCATCGGGTACACTGCCAATGGCCCAGGCGCTGGCCCTGCCGATCGGTCAGACGCTCGCTCGGTCAGAAAAGGAGCGCGCCCATGCCTCCGTCGAATCCCGCTCTCCGTGACCAGATCGTCCAGGCGGCACGGCTGCTCTTCCGCGCGGGTGTGATGTCGCATAGCGGGCACGCCAACCTGAGCGCGCGGCTCCCGGGCGGCGACCGCATGCTGTTGACGGCGCGGGGCCAGGTCGCCGACCTCACCCCTGACGACCTCGCCGTGGTGTCGTTCGATGGGGATGTGCTCGAGGGCGAAATGGACGCGGTGGCGCGCGAGATCATTGGCATGCACGCCTGCGTCTACCGCGCCCGCCCGGGTGCCGGCGGCGTCATCCATACCCACTCGCCGCGCGCGACCGTCTTCGCCGTCGCGCATCAGCCACTGCCGTGCGTCTACGAAGCGTTCCTGCGCTTCGGCATCACCGACGATATCCCCGTCGCCGCCTGGGCACCGCGCGGATCGCCCGAGTCGATCGCCGCCATCCAGGAGCGACTGGAGCAATGTCCCACCACGCCGGCGGTGCTCCTGGCCAATCACGGCCTCCTCGCGGCTGGCGCTGACCCGCTCCACGCCGCCCAGATCGTCATCGCCATGGAGGAGGCCGCCGACCTCACGCTCCACGCGCGCCAGATCGGCGGCGAGCGCCCATTCCCGGCGGGCGCGCTGGCGCGCGAGCGCGCCCACATGGCGCGCTTTGGCTCGTCGGGGTAGGGAGATATCCCGCCGGGCCTCCACCGGACCGGGCGTCCACCGGACGCCCCTACGGCAGGGAGCGTTGCGCGTACCAAACCGTACGCCGGGGCGGCGGGGTCCGGGAGTCGAAGGAGAGCGGCGAGGAGGGTCCATGGTCGCGACGATCCTGCACGGCCGCGCGTTGGCCGAGACCCTGCGCGAGCGGCTGACCGAGGAAGCCGCCCGCTATGCCCACGTCTATGGGCGGCGGGCTACCCTCGCGCTGGTCAGCGCGGGACATGACCCCACGGCCGCGCTGTACGCGGGCCAGGTGGCGCGGTCGTGCCAGCGCATCGGGCTCGACTGCCAGATGCGGTCCTTCGACGACGACGTGGCGGAGGCGGCGCTGCGCGAGACGGTGGCCCGGCTCGGGGAGCGCGACGACATCCAGGGGGTGGTGGTACTGCTGCCACTGCCGCCGCACATCCGCCAGCGCGTGGTCACCGAGGCGCTGGCGCCCGAGAAGGACATCGACGGCCTGGGGCCGCGGAACGCGGGGCGCCTGTTGCATGGCCTGGCCAGCTATGTGCCCAGCACCGCCGACGCCGCGCGCGAGCTGCTGCGCGACGCTGGGATCGCGCTCAAGGGGAAGACGGCCGTGGTGGTGGGCCGGAGCAATGTGGGTGGCAAGCCGGCGGCGCTGCTCTTTCTGCGCGCGCGGGCGACGGTCACCATCTGCCACTCGCGCACGCCGGACCTGGCGGCGCTGACCCGGCGGGCGGACGTGCTGTTCGCCAGCACGGGCCGGCCGGGCTCAATCACGGCGGACATGGTAAAACCCGGCGCCGTGGTGCTGGACGCCGGGATGAACGCGGTGGCTGGGCGGGTGGTGGGTGATGTGGATTTCGAGGGCGTCGCGGAGGTGGCGGAGGCCATCACGCCGGTGCCGGGTGGGCTGGGCCCGCTCACCAACCTGGTGCTGATCCGCCACGCGCTGCTGGGGCCATCATAGCGGGGGCCAGACGGGAGAGAAGTTCACTATGAGGCGGGGTCCCCCGCTGGGGGCACACAGAGGACACAGAGGGAGAGGAGCCAAAGAGAGGAGCAGAAGAGAGGAGATCACGCGCCGTCGGGAAACCCGCCCCGGTGCAGCACCATAGGATAATGCGGTAGGCTCTCGATCGGACGGGCGGCGGCCCGCCACCCGTCGGGGAAGGGCTTCAGGCCCTCCATCAAGGGTGAAGCCGCGGTGGGTTCACCGACCAAGCGTTCGAGCGACGTGCGGAGCTGGCTGAGCGTCTCCCCGCCAAACCGCGGCCGCCAACGGCGCTCAATCTCGTCAACGCGCTCCCAATAGTCCTCCCGCGCCTCCCGACCCTTCGCGGTGAGCCGGACCGCCTGGCCGCGGCCGGCGTCGGGAGCGGGCTCGACCACGACATACCCCCGCTTCCCCAGGAAACCCAGAGCCATGCTGATGGCTTCTTTGGAGACGCCCGATACGCGTGGGAGGTCACGCACGCGGATGCCGTCGGGGCCGACCAACCGCAGCACGTCGGCGCCGATCGCGAGAGAGAGCGGTGACTCGCGTTCATAATGGAGCGCGAACGCCAGCAGTACTCGTGACACGAGCGCGAAGAGCGGAAGATGGGAGCCGGCGTCATCGTCGGATTGGGCGAGCGCGCGCTGATTCAGGCGCAGGCCGTCGGCGTTGGTCAACCCGTACTTGAGGATCGGGAGGCAAGCGGGCAGCGGGACGTCGAATTGGCGCGCCACCGCCCACAGGGAATCGCGAAGCTGGTCGATCGCCGCGGCGCCGAAGCGGTCCCGCCAGCGTCGCTCAATCTCCCCGACCAGCGGATCCCACACCGCGCGCGCCCGCCGTCCGGCGGATGTGGCGCGGATGACCCAGCCCGAATGCGGCGGCTTGGGTCGGGGGTCGGCTGGATCCGGCGCGACGACGATGTATCCCCAGCGCGCCATCCCCGCCAGGTTCGTCGCGACGCCCGCCAGGCGCTCTAGCTCGCCAACGGTCACGCCCGCCTCGCTGACGAAGCGCAGACAGGTCGACCACATCGCCAGCGACACCAACCA
The DNA here is from genome assembly GCA_025450405.1 of Ktedonobacterales bacterium. Lineage (GTDB taxonomy): Bacteria > Chloroflexota > Ktedonobacteria > Ktedonobacterales > JADMIN01 > JANWHL01. Next base: position 578 of record JANWHL010000258.1, on the reverse strand, counting down.
TGGAGCGCCGCGCGAGCCGGCCGGCGCCCCATGGCTCGACGTCCGATGGACCATCTGCCGCTCAAACGCGTTGTCCGCCTCGATGGTGAACGCGACGAACACCTGGGAGAGCAGCGCTGGCAGTGGGAGGCGAACCACAGGTTTCATCCCGCGTCGTAGACACTGATGACGTTCGAGCCGCGCGCGCCCCAGGCAAGGGAGGTGGCGTTGGCGGCGGCGTAGCTGGCGGAGCCGACCTGGCCCTCCACCAAGCTCGGACCGCCGCGGTCGAGATCGTAGGTCTGGACGTGGCCGCCCGCGCGCCAGAGGATGAGCGATCCGGCCGCCTCGACGGAGCCGGCGGTGCTGGCGGCGGCCACATCAGTGTCGTGGCCGCTCGTGAGGTTGCGGACGTGGATGTCGCCGCTGACCTGACCCAGGACGGTGCCGTCGAGCTGATTGGCGGCGGCCTGGAGGTCCGCCGCGATCGTGCTCGTGGGCTGGACCCACACGAGGGAGTGGTCGGCCATGTGCGGCGCGTAGGCATCACGCGGGGTGGTCACCTCGCGGACGCGGCCGGCGGAGTCGGCCCGCCAGAT
>JANWHL010000257.1 GCA_025450405.1 Ktedonobacterales bacterium | reverse complement strand
GGCGACTATCACGCGCGCATCCTGGCGGCGGGCCACGACCCCGCCGCGCTGGAACGGCTCTATCGCGAGGCACAATCCGCGCGCATGGCCGGCCAGTTCGCCGACGCGCTGCGGGCGTGCTATACCGTGGCTCCCGACGATGTCCTCTACGCGGCGTGGTTCTTCCGGCTCCAGGACGCTTCAGAAGGCCCCCGGGTCGCCGTCGCCGGGCAATGGCGGGTGGCCGTGCCAATCAGCGTGGCGCTGGGGCTGGCGCTCTGGATTCTCTCGACGCCCGCGTGGACCGTGGGGCGCAACGTCCCCCTGGTCCTCGTGGTGGGGGGACCGGTGATCGCCGGCTTCATCATCGCGTATCTGGCGCTCGGCGGCCCGCGGACGCGTCCCGTCCTGGTACGCGCCGCCGTGGTGGGGGCAGTGCTCGCGGCCGTAACGATCTACGCCGTGGCGGTCCCCGTGCCTAGCGCGGCGAACACGCGCCAGACATACCTGATGCTGCTGCTGGGGCACCTCCCGCTGCTGGCCGCGGCGGCGGTGGGCATCGCGCTGCTGGGACTCCGCTCCTCGGCACGCGATCGCTTCGCCTTCCTCAACAAGGCGCTCGAGACCCTCGGCACGGCGGGCATGGCCGTCATCGTCGGCGGCATCTTCGTCGGGATCACGTTCGCCATGTTCCAGGCGCTCAGCGTGACCATCCCCGACCTCCTGCTGCGCCTCTTGATCGCGGGCGGCGCGGGACTCATCCCCGTCTTGGCCGTGGCGGCGGTCTACGATCCCGCGCTGGCTCCAGACGCCCAGGACTTCGGCCACGGCTTCGCCCGCATCCTGATCATCCTGGTGCGGGGACTGCTGCCGCTCAGCCTGCTGGTGCTGATCATCTACATCGGCGTGATCCCATTCAACTTCACGCAGCCGTTCGTCAACCGCGACGTCCTGATCGTCTACACCGTCATGCTCTTCGCCGTCCTCGGCCTGCTGGTGGCCGTCACACCCATCGCGGCGGGCGAGGTGCCGGAGCGCTTTGGGCGCTGGCTGCGCATCGGCATCGTGGCGGTGGCCGCCCTGGCGGCGCTGATCGGCGTCTACGCGCTGGTCGCGGTGGTCTACCGGTCCGTCCAGGGCTCGCTGACGATGAACCGGCTGACGGTCATCGGGTGGGATGTCGTCTATCTGGACGTGCTGGCCGCGCTGCTGGTCCAGCAGGCGCGCGCCGGGCGTGGCGACTGGGTGGCGGCGCTCCAGCGGGCCTTCCGCGTGGGAACGCTTCTCTACGTGGTTTGGGGCGTCGTCGTGGTGCTCGCCTGGCCGTGGGTGTTCTAACGTTGAGTATTCGCCCAGGACGCCTCGACGATCGGAAACGCGTCACCCCCTCGCCATGGAGGGGAGGGCCGGGGGGTGAGGATCCTTCCGCCTCCCCCTCTCCCCGCGGGGAGAGGGGGTCGGGGGGTGAGGACCTAGCCGTCGCTGCCCCCATAGCGCAGTGCCGCGCGCGCCAGCTCCGGCCAGCGCGCGCTGTGCGCGCTCGGGACCTCCACCCACTCCTTCATCGGCCGCCCCTGACCCGAGGGGTCGAAGAGTCGCGCCCCAGCGAGCGCCAGCGCCTGCCCGTGCTCGGGCGTGCCCAACTTGAAGGTCATGGCGCCGTGGTGATAGCCAGCGAACATCTTGCCGCCGTGCTTTAGGCACGGCATCCCCATCATCGTCCCCGTGGTCGCGGGTGTGGTCGCGGTCAGCTCGGCGGCAACCGCGTCGTACGCCTCCCGCTCGTCCCCAGTTTCCGGCACGCCGCCGCCTCCCTTCACCACTACGCGGACACCACTGGCCCGCGCAGCGTATCCCGTGGCCAGCCCCAACGTCAATCGCGGCGAGCCGATCGCGGCGAGCGGCGCTTATGTGTTGCTCATGAGAGAGGGACGGAGGGTGAGGTCTCCTTTCCTCACTCCGTCCCTCTGTGTTCTCAGTGTTCTCTGTGGTTGAATGCTTCGGCCCCGCTAGTGCGTCGAGATGGTGATCGTGGCCGTGAAGACCTCCTCGCGAAGGGCCGTGTTGCTGGCGCGCCGGTCGGTCCAGACCGGATGCACGATGCCGCCACGGGCCGCGATGCCCTCGTAGTCGCCGTACTGGTTGCCGAGGTCGGAGCCAGCGACGGTCTCGTTGGTCGGCGCGGTGGTCACCTGGACATTCGCGGCGAACGTCTGGCCGCCATCGGTCGAGCGCGTGTAGAAGATGTCGGTGCTCAGATGGGTGGGATCGTTGCGCGTGTCATTCCAGCTCAGGTCGACGGTGCCAGTGACGGGGTCCACGGCGAGCCACTGGTTGAACTGGTCGTTGGCGACCCCGGTCGGGTCGTCGTTCGCGCGCACGGGCGCGCTCCAGCTAGCGCCGCCATCGGTGGAGCGGGCCACGAAGATGTCGGTCCCGTTGGCCGCCGTCTGGTCCATCCACGAGCAGTAGAGCGTGCCGCTGTGGGCGCCAGCGCTGGTATCGGCGCCGCAGGCGGGATAGACGAGCGCGCGTCGTGAGGCTTGGGCGGGCACGCCAACGTCGAACGCGGCCTGGGTCGCCGCGATGGTGTGCGTCGGCCCGAAGGTGACGCCGCCGTCGGTGGAGCTGCTCTCGGCAATGAGGTTGTTGTGCACATCGTGCCAGGCGACGTAGAGCGTGCCATCCGGGCCGACGAACGGGTCCGCCCCGATGACCGACTTCGGGCCGCCGGAGGTGTCGCTGGCGGCCACTGGCGCCGAGAACGTGACTCCGCCGTCGCTGGAATGGCTGACGAGCAGATTGTTGCCACTCGACGAGCTGCCATTCGAATTGTCCCAGGCGACATAGATCGTGTCGCGGAACCGACTGCTTGGGTTGGTGTCCACGGCGATCATCGGCTTATCGTCGAACTGTCCCTTGCCCGTCTGCTGGTCGAAGAAGGTCGCGGTCCAGGTCTTGCCACCATCGGACGACCGCGCGACGGCCATCTCCGTGCCGTTGATGTTATTCTTGCCCTGCCCGCCGCTGAAGAAGACGATGATGTAGGAGTAGTAGGCGTTGCCGCGGGTATCCCAGGCGACGCCAGGGTCCGAGCCAAAGTCGATGCCGTTGTTGACCCGCGGCGGGGGCAGCGGCAGGTCCACGGCGCCCCAGCTGGCGCCGGAATCGCTGGAGAAATAGCCGCGCATGGGGAGGCGGATGATCTCGTTCGAGCCGCCCACCAGCCGCGACGGACTGCTCGGATCGATCGCGATCGAGGTCTCGCTCTGTGGGCCGGGCTCATTGCTCATGTCCACATTGGCGCCGACCGTCACGCGTTGGGTGGGGCCGGACGGAGCGGGCGGCGCGAAGCCCTTGGCCGAGACCGTCTGGTATTTGGCCCACCACGTGGGCAGATTGTACGGCGAGCTCGTGTCGCCGCTCGTCGCACCACTGGCGGCGCGCGCGGGTAGGACCGCGCGGAGCGCGACGCCAAACAGCGCCAGGAGGACCACGGCGATCCCCGCGGTCCAGAGCCAACGATTGCGTGCCATGAACATCTCCTTACTGACGACATCAGCCACGACCACCACGGCCACGCGGAAACGGCATCCGCGCGGCAGGGGATACTACGTCTGGGCGCTACGTCGGCGCGCTTTCCTCTTGGGTGGAACGACCGCGGATGCGATCCAGTTCCCGCCGCCAGGAGACCGCCGAATGATCGACCCCTCTCTCCCCTTAAACGTCGCCACGGCGCCCTTGTTCGCTACCAAGGCGCGGCAGTACGCGCTAGAGCGTGTCCAGGCTCCCGGTAAGGGTGGAGGTATACATCCACGCCGCCACCTAGTAGGTGCGCCACGTATGGCGCGCGGGAAGGGGAGCCGGTATGGCGGCGCGGAAGTCCCAGCAACCGCGGTCCCTGGAGGAATTGTATAACCAAGTCGGTGAGCTAAACACCGCCCAGCCGACGCGGCATGGAGGGCACGCGCACGCGCCGCGTCGGCTCGTGGCGGACCGCGCGTGGCCAGGCGTCAACCCGTACCCGCGTGCGGGCCATGACGCGCGGGGCGCCCTGTGCCGCGCCGCCGTCAGGTAGCCGCCGCCAGTCCGGCGTGGCGGATGGCTCCCGCCGCCCCGAGTCCACCGGGGGCGTGGCAATCGCCGATCAGTCGCTGCCGCGCTTTGCTGACCCGTCGCTGAGGCGTGGCGTCACGCCGCTGACGATCGCGCCGGGGAGTTGGCGGTGCGGCATCATCGACGTCCGCCGTGCGCGCGGGGTCCAGGGCCAGACGCCGCCGAAGGCACGACGGCGCGGGGCGGTCGTCCTGGCGGAGCGGGCACGGACGCGCGCGGAGCGGTGGGCCGGTCGCTGACCACGCGCCGCCCGTTTCCCCGGGGCTGGTGGTCGGCGGGCGATGCGCCGTTGGCCGCCGCGCCAACCACTGGCCCTGCCATGGGCCGTACCCACGGCGCGATAGGTTTGCCCTGCGTCCTACGGACGACGTGAGAGGTACGTGCGGCCGCACGTGGACTGGCTAGCCCCGCGCCCTATTGCTGGGCTCTATTTCCGTCTTGTGGCACAAGTTGTGCGTCCCGGGCTTGCCACCTTGTATGCCGTGCCCGCACGGACATACAGAGCTAGCGTGAATCGCCGTCAGTGTGCGGCAATCCGCCAATTTTGACCATGGAATAGGCGAGGTACAGGAGTAGATCGTGGCGAAGATTCGGTACGACGTGGAACTGCGCTGCAAGGACTGCCAAGTGACACTGTATGAGAGACACGGCCTGGGCGGCGACGATTTTGGTACAGCTATAGTCGAAGCGCGCGATATCCAACACAGACGGTTGCCGGCGGGCCATGCTGGACATGATGTCAAGTTGAAGGGCCGCGCGCAGAAGGTCGTGGATACGCGGTAGGCGACGGCGCAGCCGCGCGTCCAGTTGCTCTGGCTGCCCACGTACGCCGCCCACCGGGCCAATCCGGTCGAGCGCATCTGGGGGCTGCTTAAGGACGCTGTGGCGGCCGACCGCCTCGAGGGCGACCTGACGGCCTTGGTCGCCCACACCCGGCGCTTCTGTGCCGAGTTGGCGCCCTATCCAGTCAAGCCGCCAGTGGCTGCGTGATTCCGTGCCTTTCATCTGGCTACACGCTTAGAACCACGGCAAGGTCATCTCAGCCGCGCGCCGCGAGACGGCGATCGCGAGTCGTTGGCCTACGACTCGCCGCCCTTCTTACCAATGTCCGACATGTGCGCGCGGTTGCCGCTGACGGCTTCGCCGCCCTCGCGGGCAATCGCGCGCTGCTTGTCGTCATCCATAGGACGCAAAGCCACGGTTGCTGGTATCGGTCATGTTCGCTCCTTATGTGGTCCGTGGGACGGTTTGGGCCCAAATGCCATCCCGCCGGGCTGAGACTTTGGGCAACGCCACCGGGGTGGAAGATAGCCCCGATAGCTGCCGCACAGAGCAGCCGACGGCCGTATCGGCTGCTCTACGAACGCGGCGCGCAACGCTCGTGCCGGAGGTCGCGCCCCGTCGCGGCGGGCTATGGACGGGACGAGGGGCGCGACCGCGCCGGGGCGGCGGAGCGCCGTGCCCGCCAGCGGGTGGTGGTCGTGCCTTGGCGTGGCACGACTTGTGCCTACTCCCTCGCGACGACCGGGCGAACAAATAGGTCGCGGTCCCTGGACTACCCTCTGTGAGGGGCGCTGGTGCTCGCCGCGTCCAGGCGGAGGTTCGCGTTCATGAAACCGCGCATAAAGCGCGGAAGGGATGGAACAACATGATTCATACGCTGCTGGGCATCGCCGTTGTCGTGTTCGTCATCTGGCTGATCTTGACCATTCTTGGCGCCGTGGCCGGCGGGCTGGTCCACCTGCTGTGGATCGTCATCCTCGTCTGCCTGGCGGTCTGGGCGTTCCGGTTCCTCACGGGGTCGAATCGCGGTCGTGCGCTATAAACATCCGCGCCTCCGCGGAGTCCCTATCCCCAGCCCCCAGTGGGGGACGCTAGCCCCCTCTCCGCGCGCGGAGAGGGGGCTAGCAGTTCCCGCCGCCATGCATTCCCATCACCAGCGGCGAACATGCGGGTGCGGCCGACGGCGTTTGTCGCGGGTTGTCGCCGGGCGGCGGGGGCTGCCATAATTGGGCGGCAAGAATAGGATCGCGCGCGGACCTGGCGTCGTGCGGCGCGAGGCGGCCGGCGACGACGCGTGGGACGAGACGCGAGACGCGTCACGCGCGCCACGACAGGACGGACCCGCGAGGGCGCGGCGAAGACAGCGGAATCGAGGAGCATCACAATGGCCGTGAGCGTGCGGAGCGAAGACCTGCTGATCGGCGGCAAACGCATGGCCGCCGCCGATGGACGCACTTTTGAGACGACGAATCCCGCCACTGGCGAGGTGCTGGCGGGCGTGGCCGAGGCCGGCGCGGAGGATGTGGAGCGGGCGGTGGCGGCGGCGCGCAAGGCGTTCGACGAGGGGCCGTGGCCGCAATGGCCGGCGGGCCGGCGCGGCAAGACCCTGCTGAAGATCGCCAACCTGATCGCCGAGCGGGCGAACGACCTGGCGCGACTGGAGTCGCAAGACAGCGGCAAGACCATCCGCGACGCGACGGGCGAGGTGAAGGGCATCGTCCGCACCTTCGAGTACTACGCCGGGGCGGCCGACAAGCTGAAGGGCGACACGATCCCCGTCTACGGCTCTGGCCTCGATTACACCCTGCGCCAGCCAGTGGGCGTGGCGGCGCAGATCATCCCCTGGAACTTCCCCATCGTCATGGCGGCGTGGAAGCTGGCACCGGCGCTCGCGGCGGGCTGCGCCGTAGTGCTGAAGCCGG
>JANWHL010000256.1 GCA_025450405.1 Ktedonobacterales bacterium | reverse complement strand
CCACCACGCGTCCGGGCATCGAGCTCGCCCTGCTGCGCCTGCTGCTGCCCGTGAGTCGCGCCCGTTACAACCATGCCAGCATTACCTTCGCTCGCGACGACGGTCGCCCTGAGAATGCCCAGGAGGTGGCGCGGTCGGTGATTGACGGGTTCTGTGCCACCATCTCCGAGATGGCGGCGGACCTGCGCGCGGTGGCCGACCGTCCCCAGCGACTCGCGACTGTCCTCCGCGGCAATGCCCTGGCGATCGATGCGGTCGTGCCCGATCCTGGCGTCTACACGCGCGTTATCTGCTCGCCCCCCTACCCCAATCGCTACTCCTATGCCCGTGAGACACGCCCCCACCTGTTTTTCCTCGACCTCGTCGCGGATGCCCGGGCGGTCGGCGTACTGGATCACGAAGCGATGGGCGGCACCTGGGGGCGCGCCACCTCCGCGCTCACGCGGCCGCACGCCCCCGCGACGCCCGCGGTGGCCACCGTGATGGCCCCGCTCTTGGACCCCTTACGCGCCGCCCATCCCCTGATGGCGAACTACGCGATCCGCTACTTCAACGACTTCTGGACGCACATTCGCGCGCTGGACCGCGCCATGGCCCACCATGCGCGTCTGGCGTATGTGGTCGGCAACAGCAAGCTTGGTGGGGTGAACGTGCCGGTGGCCGAGTGGATCGCCCGCCTGTTCGAGGCGGACGGCTGGCGGCGCTACGGGCAGGGCATCCACGAGATGCGCCGGCGCAACAGCCGGCCCGGCCTGACCGAGAGCGTGGTCTTTGTCGAACGCTAGTCACGGCGGAGCGTGGTGCCACGTCGAGCGGGTTGACTCGTCAATGCCGGCCCGTCCTATAATCCCTGTGGACCGCGCCCCTCAGTCATCTGCGTATCCGAGGAGGAACGTCGTGCCGAACACCATCGGCGACGCGACTATTATCGAGGATCTGTACGCGCGCGAAGTGCTCGACTCGCGTGGCAATCCCACCATTCAGGTGACCGCCCTGCTCATCGGCGGCGCGCAGGGGACCGCCCTGGTCCCTTCGGGCGCCTCCACCGGCGCGCACGAAGCCGTGGAGCTGCGCGATGGCGACAAGAAGCGCTATGGGGGCAAGGGCGTGCTGACCGCCGTCGCCAACGTCAATGACGCCATCAGCGACGCGCTAACTGGCCTCGACGCCCTGGATCAGGTGTCCCTGGACGACCGGATGGTCGCGCTTGACGGCACACCGAACAAGGCCAAGCTCGGCGCCAACGCCATTTTGGGCACGTCGCTCGCAATCGCCCATGCCGCCGCCGACGCGCTCGGGCTGCCGCTCTATCGCTACCTCGGCGGCCCGGCGGCGCGCACCTTGCCGGTGCCGATGATGAACATTCTGAACGGTGGCAAGCACGCCGAAAATTCCACGGACTTCCAGGAATTCATGGTGCTCCCGGTTGGCGCGCCCTCGTTCCGCGAGGCGGCGCGCTGGTCGTCTGAGGTATATCACGCCCTCAAGCGCGTGCTGCATGACCGCAAGCTGAACACCAACGTTGGCGACGAAGGTGGCTTCGCGCCATCTCTGGGATCCAACCGCGAAGCGCTGGAGCTGATCGTGGCGGCGATCGACGCCGCGGGCTACAAGCCCGGCGTTGACGTCTGTCTGGGATTGGATCCCGCGTCCACGGAGCTCTTCCACGACGGCAAATATGTGCTGGAGCGCGAGGGGCGGACACTGACCGCCGGCGAGATGGTGGATCTCTTCGAGGGCTGGATCGGCGAGTACCCGATTATCTCCATCGAGGACGGGCTGGCCGAGGATGACTGGGACGGGTGGTCAACATTGACGCGCCGGCTGGGCGGCCGTGTCCAGCTCGTGGGCGATGATCTCTTCGTGACCAATACCGAGCGCCTGGGTCGTGGCATCCGCGACCACGTGGCAAATTCGATCCTCATCAAGCTCAATCAAATCGGGACCCTGACGGAGACCCTGGCGGCCATTGGGATGGCCGAGCGCGCGGCCTACACAGCCGTCGTCTCGCACCGCTCTGGTGAGACCGAGGACACCACCATCGCCGATCTCGTCGTCGCGACCAATGCCGGGCAGATCAAGACAGGTGCGCCGGCACGTGCGGATCGTGTGGCGAAATATAACCGGCTGATGGCCATCGAGGAAGACCTGGGTGAGGCGGCCCGCTATGCCGGCTGGGACGCCTTCTTCAACGTCCCCACGCTCGCCGCGCGCGGGTCGGGCAAAGGGGTGCGAACGCGGCGCTAGCGCGGGCGCATCCATCTCGGGCGGATTCCGGACCTGAGTGTCCGTGTGTGGCGACGGGCGCGATTGGCGTGCGGTGACGTCGAGGCGCGTGTGAGGAGAGGAGCAGCGTCAACATGAGCGAGCCGGAGGGGCCGCGAGACGACCCGAAGCCGAGTGCACAGCCACGGCCGGATCCAGACGCGGATGCCCAACCGCGGTCGCGGCCCGTCCAGGGCCCCAGCGCCAGTCCCGTGCCGCCTGGCCCAGAAACGCCCGAGGCGCCGCCCGCGCCATCGCCACCATCGACATCGCCGGGGCACCAACAGCTCACGGATCAGCCAGGTGGACCCGCGGATCCGCCAGGCGCGGCACCGGCGACTGGGCGCCCGACCGGCGCGCGCCCGGCTACACCGGCGGCCAAGCCCACCCGCGGATCGGTTCGCACGATCCACTATGATCTCAGTTACCTGGTGAGCAATGCCGAGCGCGGACCCAAGGGGGCCTTCGTGCTCCTGCACGATCTGCCCGGCGGCGCCTTTGTGTGGCAGAACGTCATGCCCACCCTCGCCGCCACGGGCCGCGCGGTCTACGCGTTTGATCTGCTCGGCTATGGCAATTCGGATCATCCGTGGCCAGCGGACGAGACCATCTGGGGCCACGCCGACGCGTTGGCACCCGCACTGGCGGAGCTGGGCCTGACCGAGATCATTTTGGTGGGCTTCGGCGTTGGTGGTGGCACTGCCCAGGTCCTGGCCACCCGGCTCGCGCGCCACGTGCCCGCCGCGCTGGTCCTCGTGAACACCTACGCGTACAGCTACGCCCATGCCGCGGACTGGCCGATGACGCAGATGACCCAGCGGCAAGATCCTGACGCGCCGCGGCATGTCACCACCGAGCGGGCGCTGGCCGACCTGCGGGCGACGCTCCCCACCGGCGCGGTGAACGCGAAATTCCTTGCGGGCAGCACGTTGGACGCGTACGTCAATGAGTGGAACAGCGATCTCGGTCGCGAGTGCCTCTTCCAGCACATCCGCCAGATGGTCCCCAACTACACGCTGGCCGTGGCGTCGGACCTGAAACGGCTGGACTATCCCGTGTTGATTGTCTGGGGCGAACGCGACGAGGTGACGCCACTCACCCTCGGACGCCGCCTGGCCAACGACATTCCCGGCTCGACGCTGAGCATGGTCCCCAACGCCGGCCACCTCATTCTCGATGATGCATCGGACGCCGTGGCCAAGTTGCTTGCCGACTTCGCCAGCACCCTGCCGCGCTAACTTCCGGGACACGAGGGCATCGAATAGGAGGCCGAGTCGTGGTTGCGCTGTCCCTGATGATCGAGGGCCAGAACGGCCTCACATGGGATCACTGGAAGGATCTGGTCGCGGCGGCCGAAGACCTGGGCTTCGCCGGACTGTTCCGCTCCGACCATTTCACCAACGCGCGCCCTCCGGACAAGCCATCCCTGGAAATGGTGACCTCCCTCACCTACCTGGCGGACCGGACGCGGCGCATCCACTTCGGTCCTCTAGTCGCGCCGTTTTCGTTCCGCGACCCAACCATCCTGGCGCGCCAGGCCGCTGCCCTGGATGACTTGAGCGGGGGACGGATGATCCTCGGTGTCGGGGCGGGCTGGCAAGAGCGAGAGCATACGCTTTTTGGTCACGATCTCGGCGACATCCCAACGCGCATGTCCCGCATGGAGGAAGGGCTTGAGGTGGTCACGCGCCTGCTCAAGTCCGACGATCCGGTCACCTACGCGGGCAACTACTACCACCTCAGCGGCGCAACACTCCTCCCCCGGCCATCTCGGCCCGGCGGGCCGCCCGTGCTCATCGGCGGCAACGGGCCGAGACGCACACTGCCATTGGTGGCGCGCTTCGCCGACATTTGGAACGCCGTCTTCATCGGCCCGGATGAGTTTCGCGAGCGCTCCGCCGCGCTCGACGCCCTGCTGGGCGCGTCCGGCCGCGCGTCCACTTCCGTGCGCCGGACCGCGATGATCAACCTGGCGTTCTCGCGCGACGAAGACGAGCTGGCTCGCCGGCTGAGCTGGCGTGAGCGCGACGCCAACCTTGCGGCTTTGTCGCTGGACGCCGCCTGCGACCATCTGCTGGCCACCGGCCGGTCGATCGCGGGGACCGCCGATCGCGTCGTCGCGGGAATCCATGCGTTCGCCCACGCCGGCGCCGACGAGCTGATGCTGCAATGGCTCGATCTGGACGACATCGCTGGGCTGGAGGCCTTCGCCACCACCGTGATGCTCAAATTTGCTGAGAGCGCGTCGTAGCTCAGATGAAACAGAGCGATTCTGGGCAGGCCACATACGTGGCCTTCGCCGCCAGAAGCTCCGTAGGGGCGTCCGGTGGACGCCTGGTCCGGTGGCGGGTCTCAGTGGCAGGCCCATCGCCCGGCGCCTCCCCCCTCGTGGCTCCTCTCTGGCTCCCCTCCCTGTCCTCTCTCTGTGTCCTCTGTGGTTTCTCTCCGCGTCCCTTCCCGCCCCTCCGCGTTCTCGGCGGTTCATTCCTCCGTTCTCCCCGCACTCATCACGCGGTCGGATTGTCGCGCAGCGGCGGAATGATCCGGTTGACGGGGCCCGACCCAGTGACCACCAGCACATCACCAGCACGCAGGATGGGCCGGAGCGTGGCGACGGTCTCGTCGAAGTCGCCGCCATAGCGCACGCTGGCCTCCCGCCCCGCGTACGCGGGACGTCGCTGAATCGCGTGGACGAGATCGCGTCCGTGGACCAACCCCGTGTCGTGCTCACGCGACGACTGTATTTCGACAATCACCACCTCATCCGCGTCATCAAACGCCTCACTGAATGGAGTGAGGAACCGATGGAGCCGCGTAAATAGGGTAGGCTGGAAAACCGCGACCAGGCGCCGGCCGGGAAAGCGCCGGCGTGCTGTCGCGAGGGTGAGCGCCACGGCGTGGGGATGATGGGCATAGTCGTCCACGAAGGTGACGCCGTGAGCGCCCTCCGTGATCTCGAAGCGGCGGCGCAGGCCAGGGAATGTCGTGAGGGTCGGAGCGATCACCTCGGTGGGAACGCCAAGCGCCTCGGCGGCGACCGCGGCCGCCACGGCATTGGCGATATTGTGCTCCCCTGGCGTGTGGAGGGTGATTCCGCCCAGGTCGCGGCCGCGCAGCGTCAGGCGGAAGCTGGTGTCCCCGGCGACCACGATGTCCGTGGCTCGCCCGTCGGCCTCCGGATCATCCAGCGCGAACGTGCGCACCTCGCCCGGCCAGTCGGCGCCCAGGCGCGCGCGAAGATCGCGGCACCCGGCGTTGTCGGCGTTGAGGATGAGTGTCGGCGGAAGCCCCGGACCGGGCCGCACGTCCATCCCGTGGAGAAAGCCAAGAAAGGCGTCGCGAATCTCGTCATAGGAGCCAAAGTATTCAGGATGGTCATACTCGAGCGCGGTGAGCACGACCAGCCGGGGGTGGTAATGCAGGAAGTTGTGGTTCCACTCGTCGGCCTCATTGATGAAGTACGGCCCGTTCCCCGCCCGCACATTGGTTCCCCAGCTCGGCACCACCGCGCCCACCTCGATGGTGGGATCCAGATCGCCGGCGATCGCGAGCGCGCCAAGCAGCGCGGTGGTCGATCCTTTGCCATGAACCCCAGCGACCGAGACGCCAGTTGTCCCGGACATGAGATACCCCAGCAACGCCTGCCAATCCACAACGGGGATGCCACGTTCTCGGGCAACGACCAGCTCGGGCTGATCGGGATTGAGGTACGCCACGGCGGGCGCGTTCACGACAAGGTCCATAGGCCCTTCAGCATCCTCGAGGTGGGAGGGACTATGGCCGCGCACCAGCGAGAAACCCTGGCTGGCGAGGTAGCGCCACATGCTGGACTCGGCCATATCACAGCCCGATACGCTCGCGCCACGTGCCCGCACCAGTTGCATGACCGCGGAGATGCCAATGCCGCCCGCGCCCACCGCGTGGATCCGCCGGCCGGCGAGGCCACTGGGAAAGCGCCGCGTGAGCTCGGCCACCTGCTCGTTCATCGGCTGCGCCGCGTGCGCCGCGTTGGTCGCCATCCTCCGCCTCCAGCTCCAAATCCACGGATCCGCGGAAGCCGGCCCCGTGGGTCGCACCGACATTCCTCCGCCATACTACACCACCGACCCCGAGTTGTCCGTGCCCCCAGTCACATCCTCCCAGATTGGCGAGCCAAAAGAGCGCGACGGTCACGACTCCGTCATGTCCGGTGTGGGGCGTGGCGGGCGCGCGCCGCGCTCGCGCTCAGGGTGCTTCACGGCGCAAGTGAGACCTGGTACAATTGCCGCCAGGCTGGGGATGCGGTGCACCGAGCCGGCCCCATGGATCACGACCGGGCACGACCGGGCGCGCGAGGAGCGATCGCAATGCCAGTGAGTTGGGCAGATGTGTGGCGTGCGGTTCTGGACGCGCGCGAGTACATCCTGGTGGGTCTGGCGGTGGCGTTTGTAGTGGTGCTTGCGCTGCTCGTCCGGGTCCTGATGGCCCTGCGTCACCTGCGCCACGAAACGCGTGCCGGACGTCACGCCTCGCGCGACATTCCCACCACCGGATTTCCGCTCACCAGCTTCAGCCGCAAGGGCCGGGCGGGCGATCCACTGAACGTGGAAATGGTGGGGACGGCCAATCAAATCGCGGCGGCCTTTGTGTCAGCGGGATGGTACCGCGCCGACGAAATCGACTTTGTCACATCGGTCCGCATCAGCGTGGACGCGGTGCTCGGGCGCAAGTATTCCAGCGCTCCCGTGAGCAATCTTTTCCTGTACGGGCGCAAAGAGGATCTCGCCTTCGAGCGACCGGGGCGGAACGTGCGCGAGCGCGACCATATTCGACTCTGGGATACCGGCCGGACCGCCACCGACCGCGACCGCCGCCAAATCTGGATCGGTGGGGCCACCAGGGACATCAAGGTCGTGCTGGCCGCTACCAACCACCTGCCAACCCACCAGATCGCACCGGATGTGGATGCTGAGCGCGACCTGATCGTGCGCGAGTTGACCGAGACCGGCTGGGTGATCGACTCCGCGTCGCGACCGGGATTCGGTACGCCAACGCGCCAGATCAATGGGACGGGTGACTCCTACTACACTGATGGCCAGGTAGCCGTGCTGGTTCTGGCCGATGTCCCCGTTGGACCAGGCGCGCTGGCGGTGCGCAGCCCAGCTGGTGGTTTACTTGGCCGCGCGGTGGGATGGATCATTCGTCCACTGCTGCCGCGGCGCGGCCGCGAGCCGCTCACGCGCGGGTAATGTGCTCCGTTACTATTGCCGCACCGTACGTTATATCAGGCAGGGAGGGAGCGCCTCCCAGGACCGTGCGTGCGCGCGGTCCTGTCGAGCGCGATGACGCGGAGCAAGCTCTCTCGTGAGCCAACCGGGCCACTGGCCGCCTGAACTATCTGGGGCCGAAGCGCGGCACGAGCGGCGCACAACACAGTGCTCGGTCCTCGGTGGGAAGGAGGCGGTGCGGCAGCGCCCACGCCTTGGTGCCAGGTGGAACCCCACGACCGGCTCGCGCACGGGCCACATCACCGAGGGTTTCCACGCCGATGGGCGCGAATTGAGAGAGCAGCGGGCTCCGCACGGTGGACGAGCCTCATGGGCGGGTTGCGCATGGCTCGCCACCTTGGTCATCGTCGGTCATTGGGCCGGGTGCGATGGCGCACACCGGCAATAGCCACTGAGGAGGCACTTGTGCCACGGAATCTGACAGGCAGGGTCGTCTCATCGCTGGGACGTCGGCGTGCGGTCTACGGTGCCGTCGCCTTCGGACTCATCGCGGTGTTGGCGGCCAGCGGTCTGGCGGTGCGCAGTTTCAACGCGAACGCGCACGCCTCCGCATGCGGCGGCGCTGCCACGCTGCCAGCGGGTATCGCTAACCCTCCGGCCTTGCCGGCAATCGGCGGCACCGCCGCCCTGCCGAACAGTATCGGCGCCCCCGACAAAGCCAGCCACGCGCACGTGATAGGGCAACACGCGGCCGGCTCGAGCATGACCGTGAACATCGTCCTGCGCTCGCGCGATGAAGCTGGCCTCATGCGGCTGGCCGACGCCCTCAACAATCCCTCGAGCTGTCTCTACCAGCACTTCCTCACGCAGTCCCATGAGACCTACTTCGCCCAGCACTTCGGCCCCAATCCGGCCGCGGCCAACGCGGCGCGCAAGTTCCTGGCGAGCAGTGGCCTCTCCCTGGCGCCATCCCAGAACATGTTCGCCATCCGTGCCACGGGCACAACCGCCCAGGTAGAGCGCGCCTTCCACACCTCCATCAGCGACTATAGCGTGGCCCGGACGCAGGCGAATCACACGACGAAGAACTCGATCGTCTTC
Source organism: Ktedonobacterales bacterium (assembly GCA_025450405.1). Classification (GTDB taxonomy): domain Bacteria; phylum Chloroflexota; class Ktedonobacteria; order Ktedonobacterales; family JADMIN01; genus JANWHL01. The sequence goes on along the minus strand of JANWHL010000256.1, from coordinate 2,202 downwards.
GCCAACACCTCCGCCGCCCAGGTGCCCGCCAGTCTGGCCTCCAATGTGGCCGGCATCTCGGGCCTGACCAATTATGTCCACGCGCACTCCAACTACATCACGGCCAAACAGGGCGCGCAGGCGGCCGGCAAGCCGGTCCCGCACTACGGCGCCGGCCCCGGCGGCAGTGGCCTGGTGCCATCGCAGCTGCGCAGCATCTACTCCGCCGATGGCCTCTATGCCCTTGGACCCTCCGGCCGCGGCGGCCACACCAACCTCGCGGTTTTCGAGCTTTCTGGCTACACGCTGGCTGACATTCAACAGTACGAACACACGTTCTTCGGGTCAGCGGAGAATGTGTGGATCACGGATGTCAATATTGACGGCGGTCCGGTCACGCCGAACGCCGGCCTGACCTGCTTTGGCAACCCCTGCACGCCCGACTACAGTGGCGACATCGAAGTCGAGGCCGACGTCGAGACGCAAATTGCCATCGCACCGGCCGTAAGCCATCTGTTCGTCTACAATGCTCCGAACGACGACCTGGGTATTGGCCTGCTTGATGAGTACGCGCGGATCGCCAGCGACAACAACGTCGACGCGATCAGCTCGAGCTGGGGGCTGTGCGAAGGCGATGCCGGACTCGGCATCATCTACGCCGAGCAGCAGTCCTTCCTCCAGATGGCCATTCAGGGCCAGTCGATGTTCTCAGCCGCCGGCGACACCGGCGCCTTCGGCTGCCTCCGCGGCAGCGGCTTCCCCGGCGCGATGGCCGGCGATCCGACCTCCCAGCCATATGTGGTCGGCGTGGGCGGCACGTCCTTTGGTCTCTGGGATCCGGGCACCAACGCGCACCCGGCCTACCCGAGCTCGGGTGAGACCGTGTGGAACGTTCAGGACCTGTGCTCCGATGCGAACAGCGAGACGCTGTTCTTCTGCGAGTTCTTCGGCGCTGGCGGTGGTGCGGTGAGCCATGTGTGGGGCATGCCCGCCTACCAGGCGGGTAATGGCGTCGTCTCGTCATTCAGCCAATCGGGTGGCTACTGCTCGCAGGCCACGGGCGTCAGCTGTCGCGAGACGCCAGACGTTTCGGCCAACGCGGACGAGTTCACCCCGTACGCTGAGTACTGCACGGGCAACCCGGCTACCAACAGCTCGTGCGCGTCGTTCCCCGGCTGGTTTGGCATCGGTGGCACCAGCCTGGCGGCACCATTCTGGTCCGGCCTGATCGACCTGGTGGCGAGCCGCACTGGCAACCGGACTGGCTTCGTGAACTGGGGCCTCTACCGTCTGTTCAACCACTATAGCAACCCGTATGGCAACTACTTCCACGACATCACCGGCGCCAACTCGACGGTGAACAACAACGGCTTCTACCCGACGACGCCAAACTATGACATCGCGACGGGCATTGGTTCGCCGCGGATCACTGGTTTGGTGCGGGCACTTGGCCGGTAGCGTCGCGTGCTCGTAGGGCGGCATTCCGCCGCTCGAGCCGCACACGGGACCCCTCGAGCGATCTGGCCATGGGCCTCGCGCTCAGGGGGTCCCGACGCGTGTGGTTACGATCGCTGCCTGGCAGCGCACTGTGTGCTCGCGCCGCGCACTCGGTACCCCACCCCAAGCGTGAATCGCATACCGGCTCCGCTTGGGCCACACACTCGCCATCGTCCCCGGCGGCGCTGAGGGGCGTCTGTTTCCCTCGAATATAGTCCCACGGTTGAGCCGCGGTCTCTCCCCAACTCCACTCGTCCGCCGCCCCCACAAGCCGCCGAAGCTCAGGATTCCCTCGAAAGTCGCCCAATAGTTGTGCCGCCGGGCCGCCCCCAGCCATTGCCTCCTCGCCAGCCAGGATTCTCCCGTAAATAACCCTGTGGTCGAGGCGCCGCTGCCCGTCCCGCCGCGATTTTCACTCCCATCGCTGACGGCGCGCCGTCATGGGGCTTCCCTCGAAAAGAGCCCGCCGCCCCCACGCCACCATCGAAGCTCAGGATTACCCGCGGAACTTCAATTCCGCAGCCTCGCCCCCACGATCCGCCCGCCCTTGGCCGCCATGCTCGCCGCTGGGCGCCGCCGAGATAATCCGCCGCACCCGCCTACATCGCTTCGCCCCTCGTGCCGGGCTTGGTCCTCCTCGTACCGGGCTTGGTCCCCCACGCCCCACCTGCCCCCGTGCCCAGCGGATTCGCCGCGTCCTTCAGGGCGCCTCCTTGCCGCAAAACT
>JANWHL010000255.1 GCA_025450405.1 Ktedonobacterales bacterium | reverse complement strand
TTAGATCTGCGCGATGATCCCCGGCCCGTCGGTGTGAAGTAGATGCAAGGCAGCGCCGCAACCTACCGAGTACGTGTGGGGAATTACCGCATCGTATATGTTGTGGACGATGCCGCCCAAGAGGTCAGGCTCAAGGACGTTGACCATCGGAAGGATGTCTACCGGCCGTGAACGCCCGCCTTGCCCTCCCGCCGGTAGTCTTCATTCGAGTGCGCGCGCTCCGGTCGCCGTAGTCGCCGGCACGACGAAGGCGGCTCTCCCCAATGGGGAGAGCCGCCCGTGACCTGTGATATCCCCGCGCTAGAACCCAGCCATCACCTTCGCCAGCGCCTCGCGCGAGGGGCGGAGGCGGTCCTCCGGCAGCAGCGCGAGCGGGGTCTCGGGCAGCCGCTCCAGCTCGTCCAGCGCGGGACGGCTCTCGTCTACGTAGATCAGACCCGTGATGAACTCCTGCTTCTGGTGCGCCTCCTCGATCATCCGCATCGCCGCCATGCGGTTGGTCGGATCGTACCCGTTGTCCAGCTTGCGCAGCCGGATCGTGGACCCGTCGTGCATGCGCACGTCGATGCTGCTGCCCTCTGGGTAGTCCACCGTGATCTCGTCGCGCGCGGGCACAAAGGTGAACTCCGAGATGATCTCCTCGTGCGCCTTGCCGTACGCGTAGCTCTTGGTGGAGTCATCGGCGTCATTGAATGTGACGCACGGGCTGATGATGTCGAGGATGGCCGTGCCCCGGTGGCTGAGCGCCGCCTTCAGCAGCGCCTCCACCTGGCGCGGGTCGCCAGCGAAGCTGCGCGCCACGAAGCCGCAATCGGCGGTGAGGGCGAGCAGACACGGGTCAATCGGCGGCAGCTCGTTCAGCCCGGCGTACTTCAGCTGCTGGCCGAGGTCGGCGGTGGCCGAGAACTGGCCCTTGGTCAGCCCATAGACGCCGTTGTTCTCGATGATGTAGACCACCGGGACATTGCGCCGCACGAGGTGCAGGTACTGCCCGATGCCAATGCTGCCCGTGTCACCGTCGCCGCTGATGCCGATCGCCTTGAGGGTGTGGTTGGCGATCAGGGCGCCGGTGGCCAGCGAGGGCATGCGGCCGTGCAGCCCGTTGATGCCGTGCGACTGGCTGAGGAAGTAGGCGGGGGTCTTGCTGGAGCAGCCGATGCCACTCACCTTGATGACCCGCGTCGGCTTGAGTGCGAGATCGTAGGCGACGGAGATGATGCGGGCTGAGATCGAGTCGGGGCCGCAGCCCTTGCAGAGGGTGGAGGGCCGGCCTTTGTAGTCGCCGCGCGTGAGGCCGATCAGGTTGGTGTCGCGCGGGACGTCGGGGGTTACCGCCATCGTTAGTGCTCCTGTTCCCGTTCCTGGAGCGCGTTCGCGATCCAGGTGGCCGTCAGCGGCAGGCCGTCGCAGTGGGCAATCGAGTGGACGCGCGGCGCGTGGCCTGGGTACTCGGCGTGAAGGATGCTCGCCATCTGGCCGTCGAAGTTGCTCTCGACAACGTAGACGCGCGGATAGCGCGCGATGAACTCGCGCACGTCCTCGGTCGGCGGCAGGGCGCGCAGCCGGAGATAGCTGGTCTTGATCCCGCTTGCGGCGAGGCGGTCCCGCGCCTCCACAATGGCTGGGTCGGTCGAGCCATAGGCGATAAGCCCGATCTCCGCGCCCTTCACCTCGTCAACAACGGGCCTGGGAACGAGCGTGCGGGCGGTCTCGAACTTGCGCGCCAGGCGCTTCAGGTTCGCCTCCCACTCGTCGGGACGCTCGGTATACTGCGCGTGCGCGTTGTGGCCGCTGCCACGGGTGAAGTAGGCCGCGAGCGGATGATCGGTGCCGGGAAGGGTGCGCGGGCCGATGCCGTCGCCGTCCGGGTCACCATAGCGGTCGAAGCCTTCGAGCCGGGCCACTTCGTTGGCGCTGAGCACCTTGCCGCGGTCCATCGGCTGGTCGGGATAGTCGAAGGGGTCGGTCATCCAGAGGTTCATGCCGATGTCGAGGTCGCTCAGCACGAAGATCGGCGTCTGCAGCCGCTCGGCCAGGTCGAAGGCGCGCCAGCCGAATTCGAAGCACTCGCGCATGTTAGCGGGCAGCAGGCACACCTGGTGGGTATCGCCATGGCCGAGGTAGTAGACCATGAGCACGTCGCCCTGCGAGACGCGCGTGGGCAGGCCAGTGCTGGGCCCCATGCGCATGATGTCCCAGATGACGGCGGGGACCTCGGAGAAGTGGGCGAAGCCAGCGTACTCGGTCATGAGCGAGATGCCCGGGCCGGAGGTGGAGGTCATGGCGCGGGCGCCCGCCCAGCCGGCGCCGACCACCATACCCAGCGCCGCGAGCTCATCCTCGGCCTGGACGATCGCGTAGGTGCGCGCATCAGTCCCCTCGTCCACGCGCAGCTGCTTGGCAAAGCCGGTGAGCGCGTCGATCAGGCTGGTGGAGGGAGTGATGGGATACCACGCGGCGAGCGTGAAGCCGCCGAAGACCGTGCCGAGCGCGCCCGCCTCGTTTCCGGTCAGGATGATCTTGCCTGCCGTCTGGTTGCTCCGCTCCACACGATAGGGGTCGCGCTTGGGGAGGTTGTCGCGGGTGTACTGGATGGCCTCTTTGACCACGCCCATATTCTGCGCGATGGGCTTGGCCTTGCCCTTGAAGTGCTGCGAGATGGCCGCCTCAATCTCCGCGTAGTCGATGCCCAGCAGCTCGACCAGCGCGCCGACATAGACCATATTCGCCACATAGGGCTGCATCTTCGCGTCGGCACCCGACGCCTTGGCCATTTGCTGCACCGGCAGGGCGTAATAGGTGACGTCCTCGCGCGTCTCCGGGATCTTCCATTCGACGGGATAGAGAATGACGCCGCCCGCGGGCACGCTGGCCATGTCGTCGGTGGCCGTCGCGCGGTTCAGAGCGACGAGAATCTCGGCGCCGTCAGGCCGGGCGATGTAGCCATCCTTGCTGAGGCGGATGGTGAACCAGGTGGGGAGCCCGGCGATGTTGGAAGGAAAGAGGTTCTTGCCGCTCACGGGGATGCCCATCTTGAAGAGGGCGCGGATCAGGGCGTTATTGGCGGTCTGACTGCCCGAGCCGTTGACGGTCGCCGCCATGATGGCGAAGTCGTTCACCCGGGCGGGGCGTTCTCCGGGGCCGGTGGTCGCGGGACCGCGCTGGATGCTCGTGGTGCTCACGGGCGGGCCTGCCTTTCTGCGGAAGATGCTGTGTCGCGGCAGATTCATAATCCAGGGGTGGAGACTACACTCCAGCCTCGCCTCCACGCGGCGTGGAGAGCCAGGATGGGCATCGGTGGGCGCGCAGAGCGTGGGCACGTCATGCCCTGGTTGCGTGGGGGCGGCGGAGCCAGGGGTGGCTGGGACGGGGGTGCGCCAAACGGCCGCGGCGCGACCAGTGGGTGCGCGGCCACTCGGGCGGGACTCCCGAAGAAGCGTATCCCGCCACGGCGCGGGAATCGGCGGGGCGGCGAGGTGCCCGAGGAAACAGCCGTGGGACCCGTCGTCCAGTCTCCCGCCGCCGGTGCGGGGCGGGTTCCAAACTCGACCCGATTGCGAAATTATACCATAGCAAAACCGCACGGCCGGCGCGCGACCGATGCCATTCCGTTACTGAATCCATACGCGGGTGCGTGCCATAATACTCCCTCAAGCGCGCGAGCACGTCCGGCCCCACGGGGGGCTTCGTGGCCGATGGCCGTGTAGGGGCGTCCGGTTGGACGCCCGGTCCGGTTGGACGCCCGCCGTGGTTCCAACCGCCTCGGCCCGCACCACGGTTCATCATGATGTAGTATCAGGAGTCCGCTCAGGAGAACGCCCATGAACACGAGAACGCCCATGAACACGGACGAACTACGCGCCCTCCAGGCGCCCCTCAAGCAGCGCTACCGCGAGGAGCCCGAGACCGCCCAGATCACGCTCAGGGCTGAGGGCAAGTTAGGCGAGGGGATCACCTGCAACGTGCGGACCGGGCGTGCGCTCGTCGAGGCCGGCCTGCACCCAGCGACCGGCGGCACCGGTCTGGCCGCCTGTTCCGGCGATATGCTACTCGAGGCACTGGTCGCCTGCGCCGGCGTCACCGTCTCCTCCGTCGCCACCGCCATCGGCGTCGACCTGCGCGCGGGCACCGTGCGCGCGGAGGGCGACCTGGATTTTCGCGGCACGCTCAACGTTGGCGATCACGTGCCCGTCGGCTTTCAGCGCATCGCCCTCACGTTCGATCTGGACACGGACGCCAGCGACGAGCAGGTGGCCACCCTCATCCGGTTGACGGAGCGCTTCTGCGTGGTCTACCAGACGTTGCGCAACGCGCCCGCGATCCAGGTCACCTCGCGGCGCGCGCCCGCCGCGCCCACGGAGCCAGCGACCGATGATCCAGCGACCGACGCGTAGCGCGACACTGCGTCGTGAGCGGCGCTCCCGTACGCCGGCCGGCGACCAGCCTGGCCATAGCGCGGGGGAGCCTCGCGCCATCGCGGCCGTTCTTCTCCCTCGCTCCTCGCGAGGAGCGACGTTGGGGAATGAGGCCCCCTCAACTACCCCACCGGCCGTGCGAACGCCTCGGCCTGCGCGCGCAAGGCGAGCTCCACCTTCGCCAATGTCGCGTGGGCGAACGCGTCGGCGTCCGCCGAGAATTCCCGGCCGATCGCCGCCCCGCCATCCGCCAGCTCCAGCAAGCGCTCCCGCAGGATGATCCAGGCCGCCTCGCGGTGTGGGAGCAGATACGACCGGCGGAAGATGTCGAACGTTGGCCCCGCGGTCTTCCCTGGCATCCCAGGCCCCACAGGCAGCCGCGTGAGCAGCCGGCCGAGCGGACCCATCACCGTGAACATGGCGCCGACGGCCGCATCCGAGAGCGCCACCATCTCCGCGTCACCCTCGCCCTCGTGGACGAAGAACCGCAGCAGCACCTCGATCAGCACTTCATAGCTGCCGTTGAAGAGGTCCGAGACGGCCGCCGTCCGCGCGTCAGCGATCAACGGACCCTCATTCACATCGCGCGGCAGGCGCACCCGGGCGGGAATCACGGGCCGCGCCGGCTCGAATGACGGATCCGCCCGCTTGAGCGCCAGGTACTCGTCCAGCACCTGGAGAAAACGCCCGTAGTGGGACGCGCGCCAGTCGCCGCGCGCGCCCTCGCCCTGCTCCACGATGAACTCGATGGCCTTGCCCGCCGAGATCAGGTCCGTCACGGCCACCAGTTCCGGCCACCGGAAGTAGCTGCCGGTTGCCTGTGCGTGTGGCGGGCCGACGAATAGCTGATCTTCGCCGTACCGCGTCATGAGCACGAGCATCCCCTGCTCGATCGCGCGGTACAGCAGCCCCACCGTGGCGAAATTCTGCGCCACGGGCACCAGCTCGCCGCCCCGCGCCTCCGCGAAGTGCGGGCCAACCGTCTCGAATCCGGGCGCATCCTCGTCGGCGAAATCCTCCGGCCGCTCCAGAAAAATGAAGTGGCGCAGCGCATCCTCACAGAACGGCATCAGCGCCAGCTGAACCTCCGGCGGGTAGTACTTGCCACGCTGCGGCAGATTCGGCCGCCGGAAATGCGGCATACCGCCGATCGCCGTCAGCAAATTGCTGGCCTGCGCGAGATGGAGCATCTCCTGCACGGCCACGCCGGTGATCACGCGCTCCCATCGCCGTATGGCGTCGAGTTGCTCAGCCGTCACCCCCTCCTCGACGCTCTCCTTCAGGCTGAACGCCGCGAACAGGTACTCGCACATCAGCAAATGCTCAAGTTCCGACGCCTCGCACAGCAGAAAGATCAGCTCCTCACGAGTTGTCACCACCAGTGGCTCGGCCATGTTTGTCCACTCCCCGCTCGCCCTGTTGGCCTCGCTCGCCGCGTTCCACCCGCGTGCCAGAGCCCGGACCGCTCCGTTGGCGCCGGCACACCAGCGGGTTCCTCGCCCACGAAGCGCACTGCGGGCCCCTCCTCGGCTCTCATTGTGCCACGCGGCGTCCTGCGCGTGTCATACGGATCCCACGGGGTCTGTGGAGCGGAGATTCGGGGGCTCTCGGCCACGCTGGGGTGTCCACCGGACACCCGGCCATGCGCGTCCACCGCGCGTGTCCCTCGCCACGGTCTCAACCCATTTCCGGGTAGATTACGCCAGTGCCTTCGTCGCCGGAGGTTTGTAGGGTCTTCTGATGAGCCGCCCGTTGCGTCTTCAGGCGCCTGGAAACCGTGGCGATTCATCACGCTTTGGTCTCAGGCCGGCTCCGGGGCCGAACGTCTGCGTGACCAACTCAGCGTGACCAACGGCTAATGCGCCGCGAACTCGCTCCAAAAGAGCGCCACGCGCTCGCGCAAGGGGGCGTGCTCCAGTTGCTTCAGATACGGGTCGCGCTCCCAGAGCCACTCCGCCTGCGCCCGCGCCTCCGCGATCAGCGGCGTGTCGGCCAGCTTGGCCACCCGCAGCTCGGGCATCCCGCTCTGGCGCGTGCCGAAGAAATCACCCGGCCCGCGCAGCCGCAGGTCCGCGTCCGCCAGCGCGAAGCCGTCGCTCGTGCTCTCCATGATGCCGAGCCGCTCCGCCCCCTGCGCGCTGGCCTCCTGGCTGAGCAAATAGCAGTACGATTGGTGTGCGCCGCGTCCGACTCGCCCGCGGAACTGGTGGAGTTGCGAGAGTCCGAAACGATCAGCGTCCTCGATCAGCATGACCGTCGCGTTCGGCACATCCACCCCAACCTCCACCACCGCCGTCGCCACCAGCACGTCGATCGCGCCGTCGCGGAATGCCCGCATCACGCGATCCTTCTCGGCGGGGCGCAGCTGCCCGTGCACCAATCCCAGTCGCAGATCGGGAAACACCTCCGTCCGCAACCGCTCATACTCCTTGATCGCCGCCCGTGCCTCGATGGTCTCCGACTCCTCGACGAGCGGACAGATCACATAGGCCTGTCTGCCACCGGCGACCTCCCGTGCCACCACCTCATACGCCTCCTGGCGGTGGATACCGTGCCGCCAGCGCGTGATGATCGGCTGGCGGCCCGCCGGCAACTCGTCGATCGTCGAGACATCCAGGTCGCCATAGATCGTCAGCGCCAGCGTGCGGGGGATCGGCGTCGCGGTCATCACCAGCATATGGGGGTTGTAGCCCTTCTGGCGCAGGGCGTCTCGCTGCTCCACCCCAAAGCGGTGCTGCTCATCCACGACCGCCAGCCCCAGGCGCTTGAACGCAATCTCGTCCTGGATGAGCGCGTGCGTGCCCACCGCCACGGCCGCCTCACCACCCGCCAGCCCATCGCGGGCCACCGCGCGCTCACGGGCCCGCTGGCCCCCCGTCACCACCACCGTCCGCAGGCCAAAGGGCGCGAGCAGCGCGCTCACGCCGCGGTAATGCTGCTCGGCGAGGATTTCCGTCGGCGCCAGCAAGGCGCCCTGGTAGCCATTCGCGGCGGCCGCCAGCAGCGCGGCCGCCGCCACCACCGTCTTGCCCGAGCCCACGTCGCCCTGGAGCAGCCGCGACATCGCCCGCGTCCCCGCCATGTCGGCCAGCACCTCGCGGAGCGCCCGCCGCTGCGCGCCCGTAAACCGGAAGGGCAGCTCGCGCTCGAAGCAGCTCGCCGTGAGCGGCCAGAGGCCGCCGCCCAGCGTGGTTTCGGGCGGTTCGGCGATCGTCTCCACATGGTTGTCCGGGTCGGCCGCCGCGCTCACCTCGTCGTCAAAGATCAGACCGTGCGGCGCCGGGAGCGCCGGGGCGGGCGGCCCCTCGCGCCAGTTGGCGCGCCGCGTGAGCATCCCGATCTGCATGAGGAACAACTCATCGAAGGCGAGCCGGCGGCGCGCCTCCGCCAGCATGTGCTCGTTCTCGGGGTAGTGGAACTGCGCGATGGCCTCCGGCAGGGGCAATAGCCGCGCCCGCGTGCGGATGGCAACCGGTAGGTGTTCGGGGAGGAAACCGGCGCACCGGTCCACGGCCCACTTGGTGAAGCGCCGCAGTTGCTTGGGCGCCAGCCCTTCCGTGAGCGGGTAGACCGGCACGAGTCTCCCGGTGTTCACCAGGTCGCTCACTTCTGGCAGCTCGTGGCTGCGCACCGAGAACTCCACCCGATTGCCAAAGCGCTGCTTGACACCCGTCACCACGATGTAGGCGCCGTGAGGAAGCTGTTTTTGCAGGTACGGCTGGTTGAACCACACCGCGCGCAGGGACCCCGTTTCGTCGGTGATGCGCGCGATCGTCCGCACCACGCCCCGGCCGCCGCCGCGCACATTCTCCACCTCCCAGATCAACCCGTAGATCGTGGCGACCTCGCCAAAGGGAATCTGGCCGATCTTCTGCAGCTTGCTGTAGTCGTGATGCTCACGCGGGAAGTGGAACAGCAGGTCGCGCACGGTCCGGATGCCCAGTTTCGCCAACCGCTGCTCCTGGACGCGCCCGACATTTGGCACGGCGGTGACCGGCGCGCTGAGCAGGTACTCGTCCTCCGGACGTGGCGGCGCGGCCGGCCCTTGGGCGCGCTCAGTCGTGGCACCCCCCTGCGTGCGGTGGCCCGCGGCCTGGCCAGGTCCGCGATGACTCACTACCCCGCCACCCACGACCGCGCCATCCGCCATCGGGCCATCCCCCATCGGGCCATCCCCCATCGGGCCATCCGCCAACGCGCCGTTGAGCGCGCGATGCGCCCGAAGGTTGGCCAGGTCTGGCGGCGGACTGGCCAGCGGCCACGGTGTCGCGTCGCCCTGGGATACGTGCGACGTGCGGTGACCGGCGGACTGCCCGAACGTCGGTGTGGACGCGCGCGGGGGTGGCGCGGATGCCAGCGTGCGCGTTGGCGTCCGGCCAGCGAGTGGCGCGCGGGCGCTGCCCGCGCGCGCTGGTGGCGCGTCGCCGGAGAGCGAATCCAGCAGGGCCAGCGCCGCGCGCACCCGTGCGGTGCGCTGCATGGGGTCCTGGTCGTGATAGCCCGTCAGCAGGCGCGCGATGGCGTCCTCGGGCGCGGGGCCGTCGGCGTTTGTCGTCCGCGCTCCGACCACGTCGCGGTCGCGGGCCGCGCGCACCTCGCGTGCCCAGTGCGCGATGAACGCTTCCAGGCCACCCGGCTTCACGGCACCGTCGACGAAGCCCGTGCGCTGTTCGTGCAGCAGCACTTTGCGCGCTCGCTCGGCGATGGTACGGGCGCCGTTGGGTCCCTGACTCACGCTGCCTCACTCCTTGACTCCGCGGCCCCCGCGCGCCCACGGTACCGGTGACCGCACCCGTCGCCGCACATCTAAAGATAGCATACGGCCTGCACCCTTGCCAGGCGGGGAAGCGGCGTGGTACCGCCCACCAGGACCTTACTCCGGGCGTGGACGGTGGAGGAGGGGTCCCTCCGGGATCGTCCGCGGCCCGACACGCGCCTGCACCGGAATGCGACCGCATCATCACCTTGCCATCACCACCGGCTGGTACCATGTCCATCATGCTACCGAGCGAGAGATCAGCCGGCGATTTTTGCGCACGTCGCGAGCCAAGCGGCCAGCCAAGTGGTCGGGCATTCGGCGCGCGATTTGGGGGACACGCGTGAGCGAATCCGAGGGG
>JANWHL010000254.1 GCA_025450405.1 Ktedonobacterales bacterium | reverse complement strand
TGCTGCTGGAGATCGCCGATCAGATCGCCATCATGTACGCCGGGCGCGTGGTGGAGACCGCCACCAGTCGCGAACTGCAGCGGCAGCCGCGGCATCCCTACAGCTACGGCATGCTCAATTCGTTCCCGACGATCTATGGCGAGCGCCGACGGATGACGGGCATTCCGGGCGCGCCGCCCGACCTCCGCGCTATTCCATCCGGGTGCGCGTTTCATCCACGGTGCCCGATGGCGTTCGCGCCGTGCGCGCGCGATCTGCCGTTGTTGCGGCCCTCCACCACGGTGACGCCCGAGCAGCGCGTCGCCTGCCATCTCTACGACGCGCGCTACACGGCGGCACCGCCGCCCACCAACGCGAACTTCGCGGGCCGCTATGAAGCGACCTACGCGCGCGCGCTGGGTGAAGGGAGCGGGCCATGAGCCGAGAACGGGCAGACCGCCCAGAGGTCACCGGCTCACCCGTGGAGGCCGCGGCGGCGGGGGGAGATGTCGGGCCCGCGCTGGAGGCCGTTCACCTGCGCAAGTATTTCCCCATCCGGAGCTTTCGGCCGGGTGCGCCACCGTTGGCGGTCCACGCCGTCGAGGATGCGTCGTTGGCGCTCGTTCCTGGGCGAGCACTGGCGCTGGTGGGGGAGAGCGGCAGCGGCAAGACGACCGTGGCGCGTCTGCTGGCTCGGCTCTATGAGCCGACCGCGGGGAGCATCGTGTTTCGTGGCCAACCGGTGAGGGACAGCCGGCGCGCGGCGATGCTGGCCTACCGGCGCCACGTTCAGCTGATCTTTCAGGATCCATTCTCTTCGCTCAGCCCGGTGCATGACGTGCGCTATCACCTGAGTCGGCCGCTGCGGCTCCACGGTCACGCGCGGACGCGAGCGCAGGAGACCGCTCAGGTGCTGGCGCTGCTGGAGAAGGTCAACCTCAGTCCCGCCGAGCAGTTCATCGGGAAATATCCGCATCAGCTAAGCGGCGGCCAGCGCCAGCGAGTGGCCATCGCGCGGGCGCTGGCGGTGCGGCCAGATGTACTGCTGGCGGACGAGCCCGTCTCGATGCTGGACGTGTCGATCCGCCTCGACGTCCTCAATTTGCTGTTGCGGCTCAAGGACGAGGAGCGGCTCGCCGTGCTTTTCATCACCCATGACATCGCCAGCGCGCGCTACTTCGCCGAGGAGACGCTGGTGATGTACGCGGGCCAATCGGTTGAGGGGGGGCCGAGCGACGCGGTGATCCAGGCGCCGCGACACCCATATACCCAGTTGCTCATTTCGGCGGCGCCAGATCCGGCGCGGCCCGCCGACACCCCGTTTCGCGCGCGGGGCGAGATTCCCAGCCTGATCACGCCGCCCAGCGGCTGCCGCTTTCATCCGCGCTGCCCGCACGCCATGCCGGTGTGCCGCGAGCGATTTCCTGGCCGCACGGACCTCGGTGCTGGCCACTGGACGAACTGCTTTTTGTATGGGGACGGGACAAATGGTGTTCCCGGCAATACCGCCGCCAGCCCCACGATCACGAGTTTGGGCGCCGCGAGCGCCGAGCATTAGGGAAGGGAGCGGCAGGTTTCATGGCACGGATCAAGCTCGCGTATATTGGTGGCGGGAGCACACGCGCCGCCGGGACGATGGCATCGTTTGTCTGGCGGGGCGATTGGTTCGCTGGTTCTGAGGTGGTGCTGATTGACCTCGATCCGGACCGCCTGGAGATCGTGGCGACGATCGCGCGGAAGATGGCGCGAGCGCGCGGGCTCGATCTGGCGATCCGCACCACAACCGACCGGCGCGCGGGTTTGGCCGACTGCGATGCCGTGCTGACGAGCTTCCGGCCGGGAGGCTTCGAGGCACGCCATCTGGACGAGAGCATCCCGCTCAAGCATGGCGTGATCGGGCAGGAGACACAGGGGCCGGGCGGCTTCTTCATGGCGCTGCGCTCGATCCACATCATGCGCGACATCGTGGCGGACATGGAGGCCGTCTGCCCCAACGCGCGCCTCTTCAATTACACCAATCCGGTGAACATCGTGTCGGAGGCGGTGACGCACCACACCGCCATCCCAACAGTCTCGCTCTGCGAAGGGCCGATAGTCTCCAACCGTGAGTATGTCGCGCTCGTTGGACTTGACCCCGACCGGCTCGATGCCGTCTCGATCGGGCTGAACCACGGCTCGTGGTCAGTGCGGCATCTGTATGACGGCCAGGACGTGATGCCGCTGGTGCGCGAGGGGTACGAGCGCCTGCGCCGCGATCGAGAGGCGCCGCGCGAGGAGATGCGGCTGTTGGAGCTGGCGTGCCGGATGGACGCGCTCCCGAGCTCGTACTTCCAATATTACTACTTCGCCGACGAGATCCTGGCCGAGCAGCTGGCCAAGCCGACGACACGCGCGCAGGACATTATGGCCGCCGTGCCTGACTACTGGGCGCATTACCGCGAGCAGGCCGAGTGCGACGAGCCGCGCCTCGACCCCGGTCGGTCGCGGGGGGGCATCCACGAGCTCGAACTGGGTATCGACGTCATGGACGCCGTTTTCAACGACCGCAAAGCGGCCTGGTATGTCAACGTGCCCAACCACGGATCGATCGCCGAGTTCCCCGACGACCTGGTGGTGGAGACGCAGGGCTATGTGGACCGGAACGGGATCGTGCCGCTCGCGATGGGACGGCTGCCGCGCCATGTGGTGGGACTGGTCAAGATGCTGGGCGAGTACCAGGCGCTCACCGCCGCGGCGGCATGGGAGGGTACGCGCAGCGACGCCGTGCGGGCATTGGCGAGTCACCCGCTCGTGTTCTCATGGCGTAAGGCCGAGGCAATCTACGACCAGTTGGCCGCGGCCCATGCGGCCTATCTGCCAGAGCGCCTGCTCAGGTAAGGCAGGAGCAGGGTTGCCATGCGCTTGATCGTCGCCCAGGATTACAACGCGATGAGCCGTCGCGCCGCCCAGATGGTGGCGAAGCTGGTGCGCGCCAAGCCCGAAGCCGCCATCATGGTGCCAACTGGCGACACGCCACGCGGGTTCTACGCCGAGTTGGCCGCTATTCACCGGCGGGACGAGTTCGACGTGTCGCGATTGCGGGTCTTCCAGCTCGACGAGTATCTAGGTGTCGGGGCGCGCGATCCGAATTCTTTCCAAACCTGGATCACGCGAGCGTTCCTTGATCCTCTCGGAATCGCCGCATCGCGATTGGTGCGGCTGCCGGGAGACGCGGATGACGCCGCGGCGGCGTGTCGGGCGTATGACGAGCGGATGCGGAGCGCCGGGGGCTGCGACATCGCCGTGCTCGGGCTGGGGTGGAACGGTCATCTGGGCTTCAATGAGCCGCCTGCTGATCCAGCCTCACCAACGCGGGTCGTCGCGCTCAGCGCGGAAACCGTGGCCAGCAACGGCCGCTATTGGGGCGCCGGCGCGAGGGTGCCGAACCAGGCGTTGACGTGCGGCATGGCCAACATTCTGGCGGCGCGACACAAACTGGTGCTGGTGTCGGGCGAGCGCAAGCGCGAAATCCTGCGGCGGGTCGTCACGGGGCCAGTGTCGCCGGAGACGCCCGCCACATACCTCAAGGCGAGCGATCAGGTGACCGTCCTGGCGGATGCCGCCGCGTGGCCGTGGCCGGTGCCCGAGCAAGACAAGGTCGCGGCTGATCGGGTCTAAGGAGTCAATGGGGGATGCGAAGAAGGTGAATCGGGGAAGCGCGCGGGGAGACAGAGGCATGGGGTGCGTGCTGGCCGTCGACGGCGGGAATACCAAGACCATCGCGCTGGTGGCGGCGCTGGACGGCACGATCATGGGCGCCGCGCGCGGCGGCTGCGGCGACATCTATAACGCCGTACCGCTCGATGGCCTGGCCACCGCGGCGGCGGCGGCGCGCGCCACTGTCGAAGCCACCATCGTAGCCGCCTTACGGGCTGGTAACGTCGCGCCCGCGGACCTCGAGGTCGCGGTGTTCAATATGGCGGGCGTGGATTGGCCGGAGGATGCCGTGTACTGGCACGACGCCATGACCGAGCGTGGCTTTGGGCGGCGCGTCATCGCTCAGAATGACGCACTGGGCGTGCTCTACGCCGCCACGCCTGGCGCGACCGGCGTTTCCGTGGTGGTTGGCACGGGCGCCGCGACCGGCGCGCGCGCGGCGAATGGGCGCGTGTGGCATAGCAGTTTCTGGCAGGACGAGGCCCATGGCAGCATGCACCTGGGCCAGAAGCTGCTGTTCGCGGTCTATCGTTCGGCGCTCGGGATCGAACCGCCGACGTCGCTTACGGCGCGCGTTCTGGAGTTCCTTGGCGTGCCGTCGGTCGAGGACGTGCTGCATCTCTTTCACAATCGCCAGCGACCAGCGCCGGTCACTCCGGATCGTCTGACGGCGATCTTGCTGGATGAGGCGGAGCGCGGCGACGAGGTGGCGCTGCGCGTGGTGCGGGACCACGGGGCGACGCTCGGGAACATCGCGATGGCGGCGGCACGCCAGGTGGGGCTGGATGGCGCGTCGTTCCCGCTTGTGCTCGCGGGGGGCGTGTTTCGCCATTCGTCCAGCGCGCTCGCCGATGCCATCGTTGCGCGGGTGCGGATCACTTCACCAGACGCCTGGCTGGTCCGCCCACTGGTCGAGCCCGTCGCGGGCGTGGTGGTGCAGGCGCTCGCCCTCGCGGGCGTGATCGCGGATGAGCGGCTGCGCGATCGTGTGATCTCTACGCTTCCCGCCGATGTCACGCTCGCGGGGCTTCCGACATAGGGCCCGGGCCGGGACCGCCGGTTCCGCGGGTCAGGCGGAGGGTACGATGCGCCACATCCCCATCCTGGCCTACCATCGCGTCGTGGACGTCGTCCCAGGTGACGACTACTACGGCAATTGTCTACCGCGCACGCTCTTCGCGGAGCACATGCGCACGCTCGCGGAGGCTGGGTACCACACCATCTCCCTGGAGGTCGCGAGCAGGCGGATGGGTGGTGACGAGCCAATCGATCCCAAGTCGTGCGTGATCACGTTCGACGATGGCTATCTGGACACGTACGAGGTCGCCGCGCCGGTGCTCCGGAGTTACGGCTTTGTGGCGACGGTATTTGTGGTGGCGGGATTAGTCGGTCGCCGGAGTCTGTGGGACGCCGGGAAATGCTGTACGGCACCATTGATGGATTGGGACCAGTTGCGCGAATTGGCGCGGCGAGGTTGGTCCATCGGATCGCATACGCTGACGCACCCGGAGCTTGCGCGGCTGCCGGTGGACGAGGCGCGGCACGAGATCGTCGACTCGCGGCGAGTTCTCGAACAGGAGCTTGATCGCCCCGTCAAGACGTTTTGCTATCCGTTCGGCAACTGGGACGAGATCACCTATGAGCTCGTGCGGCTGGCGGGGTACGCCGCGGCATGCAACGACACGTGGCGCGAGGAGCACCGGCCGTTCGCGCTGGCGCGGCGGCTGCCCGGGCCAGGACCGCATCCGCTGGCGCGCTAGATCAGGAGGGCCCCAACGGGCGCGCCAGCGGTACACAGAAGGACGGTGGTACAACGTGGAGCGAACCGTGGCCCTCCGCGTCGTGGCCAAGGCGTGAAGACCGGCCGGCGAACGCGGCCGGAGACCCGTGGCCGCGTGCCCGCACGGAAGGGGACAATGAGGTGGACGCGCTGATCATTGTGGACGTGCAGAACGACTTCTGCCCAGGGGGAGCGCTGCCCGTTCCTTCGGGCGATCAAATCGTGCCCGTGTTGAACGAGTACATGGCCCGGGCTGCCCAGGAGGGCATCCCGATTGTCGCTTCGCAGGATTGGCACCCGATGCACACCGAGCACTTTGCCCAAGACGGCGGCCGGTGGCCCGGCCATTGCCTGCAAGATAGTTGGGGCGCCGCGTTCTACGAGAATTTGCGCCTGCCGCCGTCCGCCCTCATCGTGCGCAAGGGCCTGAGCGGACACGACGACGGCTACTCGGCCTTCGAGGGCACCCTGGCGGACGGGCGCGATCTCAAACACGTACTCGACGACCTGGGCGTCACGCGCGTCTACGTCGGTGGACTCGCGACCGACTACTGTGTGCTCCAGACCGTGCTCGGGGCACGCCGCGCTGGATTGGAAACGGTCTGGCTGCGCGACGCGTCGCTGCCGGTCGAGGTCAACGCTGGTGATGGCGAGCAAGCCGAGAGGGACATGCTGGCCGCGGGCGCGCGCGCCTGCACGCTAGAACGGTTCAATCCACAGCGACATCGGGTGTCATCGGGACAATGAGGTTAGCTGCCAGTGATGCGGCGCGTGAAGGCGGCGATGAAGAGCCCTTCGATCAAAAGACCCAGGATGGCCTCCACGCTGGCGATTTCACGCATGGCATCCGTGAGGTTTGATCCCGGCTGAAGGCCGCGCCCGTGGAAGGACGTGAGACTGAGCACCACCGCGTCCACACCACTCAGGCCGGCGTGCGCCTGCTGTCCGACGAGGAAGTAGGCCGCCGCGAACCCCACCACGACCACGGCATACGTGACGGCCAGACGCCAGACGTGGTAGACACCATAGCCGGCGACGACGCTGAGGAGGAGGGAGAGCAACCAGGGGAGGAAAAGCAGGGGCGCGATCACCCCCAAGGGCGACCGGAGCCGCCGCACGGCGTGGTGAAGGGACACCCGGCGGCTCATCACCTCCGCGCGGAAGTGAAACCGCGTCGCGTCCTTGATCACACCCTGCGCGCGCAGCTCCACCGAGAGCGAGCGGTAGGCACGCGCCGCGGCGATGTACTCCTCCTCGCGCCGTCGCGCCGGCTTCCGCTTGCCCCGCTTCACCTCACGTGTCCCACTCCTGTTGTAGCGCACCACCGCTTCGCGCGGATCGCTCGCGGCGAGCTCATCGCCGAGGCAGCGCACCGCGGGCCACGAGACGACGGCGAGATTGGTCCGGTCGAAGCTCGCCTGGTAGAGCGCGACGCGATTCAGGCGGGCGTCGTTCAGGCGCGACGTGGCGTCAAACGAGGCGCGGCCCAGATTGGTTCGCACTAGGGTGGCACCGCTGAGGACGGCCCGTTCGAGATGCGCCTCAAAGAGGATCGCGCCGCTCAGGTCTGCGGTGCTGAGCGTCGCGCCAGCGAGCGATGCACGCGTCAGGTCCGCCCGTGCGAGGCATGCGCCGCGCAGATCGGCGCCGTCGAGCATGGCGCTCGTCAGGATGGCGTCCGCAAGCGACGCACCCTTGAGTGCGGCGCCCTCCAACTGGGTGGCGTGAAACGAGGCATGTTCGAGGTGGGCGTCGTTAAGAAAGGCGCCCCGCAGATCAGCGCGATCAAGGAACGCCCCCGCCAACTTGGCCCCGCCCAGGAAGGCTCCACGCAATCCCGCCACGCCCAGGACGGCGTCTTCGAGTTGCGCGCCGCCCAGAATCGCTCCCTGAAGATCCGTCCCACTC
>JANWHL010000253.1 GCA_025450405.1 Ktedonobacterales bacterium | reverse complement strand
GTGGCGGCGCGAGGGCTTAGGAGTCGCGCTCGCGTCGCCCCACGGCCCTGAGTCGGCCGGGTCCAGGCCGACATCCACGATAAAGATGCGCCGCGCGCCCATCGCCAGCGCCGTCTCGATGCTCGCGTTGTCCACCACGCCGCCGTCCACATACACCGTGTCGCCGATGCGCACCGGCGGGAAGACGCCCGGTATCGCCGACGAGGCCAGCACGGCGGGAGCCAAAAGCCCGCTAGAGAGCACGGTGCGGGCGCCGCGCGTCATATCCGTCGCGATGACCCGCAGCGGGATCGCGAGCTCCTCGAAGGTCGCCCCCTCGCCCAGCGACTTGACGACGAACTGGTGTAGGCCCGCGTCCCCGTAGAGCGATGGATGGCCCGCCGCGACACGCTGCGCCGCCGCCAGCATCAGCATCCCGCGCACCGCCTGGGGACGCGCACCCGCTACCGGCTCCCGGCCCAGGAGCACGCGCACCGGATGCGCCGATCGCCACAGGTCGGCCAGCGTGTCAAGCTGCGCGAGGGTCGGCGCGTGCGCCAACATGGCGCCGTTCCATGCGCCGATGCTCGTGCCGACGATCAACTGCGGCCGCTCGCCATGCTCCAGCAGCGCGCGCAACGCTCCAACCTGGAATGCGCCACGAGCGCCGCCGCCGGAGAGGACGAACGCGGTATAGTTGCGCCAGCGGGGGCGTGGTTCGCCGTGCGCGTCATGCGCGTCATGCGCCACATGTCCATTGGTGTGTTCCTCAGAATCCGCCGCTGCCATATTTGCATCTCCCCTTGGGAGTTGGACCTCACCCCCTGCCCCCTCTCCCGCGAGGAGAGGGGGAACCAGAGCGTCGTGTCAGATCTTTGCCGTCACTATACCATGCGGTCGAGCTTGGGACGATGGTGCCCGCTACACCATGCCCAGCGCGGCGCGCATCGCGGCGAGCGGCGCGGTCCGGCCTGTCCACAGCGTGAACGCCTCTGCGCCCTGGTACAACAGCATCGGCAGGCCACCGGAGGCGCGCAATCCACGCTCGCGGGCCGCGCGCACCAGGGCCGTCGCGGGGGGATTGTAGACCATGTCGAAGACATAGGCGTCGTCGGGCAGCGCATCCAGCAGGGCCAGCGGGATAGGACTTGCCGCCGGGTCGAGGGTGCCGATGGGCGTCGCGTTGACGAGGATCGCCGTCTGCCGCAGCGCCTCCGTCAGCGTCCGCTCGTCGGCAAGGTCCAGCGCGCGCGCTGGGTGGTTCCCGCCATGCCGGACGCGCAGCTCCGCCAGCAGCGCCTCCGCCGCATCCACACGCCGAGCCGCCACCCAGGGGGCCGCGCCCTCCAGCAGCGCCGCCGCCACTGCCGAGCGCGCCGCGCCGCCCGCGCCCAGCGTGAGCAGACGCCTGCCCGCGAGCGCTGGTCCCTGCTCCGCGAAGACACGCCGCAGCGCCGAGACATCCGTGTTGTAGCCGAGCAGCCTGACGCCGCCACCCCGCTCCTCGCGCACAATCGTGTTCACAGCGCCGGTCAGCCGCGCGGCCTCCGAGGGGATGGCGTCCAGCAGGTCGTGTACCGCCGTCTTGTGGGGGATGGTGACGTTCGCGCCGAGCATATTTGGCTCGCGTAGAGAGGCGATCCGCGCGGCGAGCGCCTCCAGCGGCGTGTCCCACAGTTCATAGCGCGCGGCGATGCCGAGGGCGTCGAACGCGGCGAGTTGCAGCGCGGGCGACCGGGAGTGCGCGACGGGGTGGCCGATGAGGCCGGCGCGAAGGATGATAGACTGTTCCGTCATGCTGACTGCCTCATCTGCGTGGTGGTGGAGAACCTAACCCCCCGACCCCCTTCCCGCATGGGGGGAAAGGGGAGTCAGAAGCGAGCGCCGTCGTGCTCCACTCACGCGGGAAGAGGGAGCCAGCGCCAAGGCGTTCCGGCGACGGTTCTCCCTCTCCTGTGGGTGAGGGGGTCAGGGAGTGAGGTCAGGAGCCAGAAGCGAGCGCCAGTTGCCTGGACCATTGGTACCATATCCCCGCTGAGGGCCAGCGCCTCCCGTTTCAGAACATGATACCATGAGAGATGGCGCGCTCTGCCGTGGATGATACACCAGCGCGGCGCCGAATCTGCGTACCAGGTGTTCAGCGTGCGGCGCGGGAATGTGTGTACCCACGCGACGAATTGATTGATCGGACAGCCGCGACGAGAAGGCGCGGCGCGAAGACGACGGATGAGGAGCGCGAGCGATGGCGGGGCAAGAGCGGAGTGGGCGGGGTGGTCGGTCGCGCCCGCATGGCGGCGGCACGGCGAGTGGAGATCGGCGGGCGCCTGCCCACCCGTCCGCGCCCGCCCACGCCTCCCGTCCGGCCACGACGCGCGCTCCTTCCCCACGCGCGACCACTCCGTCTCCGCGCCAACGCGCCGAAACTCCACGCGCGCCGCACCAACGGCAACCCGTCGCGCTGCCTTCGGTCGCGCCCTGCGTGGACCTCGACGCGCTGCGCGCGTTGGCGCCAGACGACGCTCGCCACCATGTGAACGGCTACCTCTACGATGTCATGCCCGGTGAGGACGCCGGCGCGTTCGAGGCGATGAACTATCGCTGGGAGCTGCACCTGGTGGACATCGAGCAGGTGCGGATGGTGCGCGGCGTGCGGCTGCAAGAGAAGAAGGTGCGACGCTATACGGCGGCCCTGCGGCGCGGGGGCGGCTTCCCGCCGCTGGTGGGCCTGGGCGGCGAGGGCAAGCGCGCGAACGAGGACGTGCTGCTCTGCGACGGCTACCACCGCGCGAGGGCGATGCGCCGCGCAGGCGTCTATTATGCCTGGGTGTGGCTCGCCGTGGATGTGTGGCGGCCGGCGATGGTCGGCTCGCGGGTCGAGCTGGCGACGAGCGCGCTGTAGAGCGGCGACTATCATCCAGGGTCATCGCGGACTGGCAATCGCCCGATAGACCCAACATGCGGCCAGCGCCCCCAGCATCGGACCCACCACATCAATCACCACCAACACCGTCCAGTCGGCGTGGCCCCCCAGAATTCGCAAAATCACCTCCGGACCGAGGGCGCGGGCGGGATTGACCAGTGCGCTCGTCGCGGGGGCAAGCACCATCGTAATCGGCGCGACGGACATGCCGGCGGCGAACGCGCCCCAGCCGGCCGGCGCGCGTGAATCGCCGGAGGTGGCTAGGATGGTAAGCATTAGCACGGCCGCGCCCAGCGCCTCGATCGCCATCCCCTGGACGAGGCTGATGTGCGGCGCGATCACCGCCGCGCCGACCTCGCCTTGCAGCGCTCCTGTCCGCCCCAGTACGACCGGAACCGCCGCGGCTCCGAGGATCGCGCCCACACACTGGCTCGCGATTTGGAGCGGCACCGCGCGCCAGGGGAAGCGTCCGACGCTGGCGAGACCGACGGTGACGGCGGGATTGACGTGCGCCCCGGAGACGTTGTGCGTGAGAATGGACACCGTGAAAAGCGCGAAGCCATGCGCCAGCCCAATCACCAGATAGGCGTCCGCGCCCAGCGGAATGCCCGACCGCGCGGCGGCCACGCGTACGCCCGCCTCGACGCCCGCCCCCAGCAGCACGTAGATGAAAAGGCTGAGGACCTCCGCGCCCAAAACCTGAACGGCCACCGACGGAGTTGGTGCGGAGCGGTCGGGTGTTCGCTTCACGCCGTCGCGCCTCCATCGCATGAACGATCAGCCGGTTGACTGTCCAAGCCTCGCCCGCAGGTCTGCCGCGAGCCGGTCGAGTTCCGCGCGGTCGCGCGTCGTCTCGTCCCACCTCAGGACTACGCGCCCGTCAGCGGTGTCACCAAGCATGCGCGGAATGAGGTGCAGGTGGACGTGGAAGACGTCTTGCTGGCCGACGCGCCCATTGGACTGTACGAGGTTCAGTCCCTGCGCGCCGGCGACATCCCGAATCGCCCGCGCCACCCGCACAGTCGTCTGGAAGAGACACGCCGCCTGTTCATCGGTTAGATCATAGAGCGACGATACATGGGCGCGCGGGATCACGAGCGTCTTGTAGGGATTCGGCTGCTCCAGGCTCAGGAACGCCAGGGCATGCTCGTCGGCGTAGACGACGCTGGCGGGGAGCGCGCCCGCCACGATCGCGCAGAATACACACTCCTGCGCCCGCCCCTCGTTCACGTTGCGCTCGCCGTCGGTCATGCGGAGCCTCCTCAGTGAGTGGAGCGGTTGCGCCTGATCCAACCCATCACGCCGGCTCGTCCCGTCAGCCGTTCGCCTCATCCGCATGCTCCTGGCGCAGATGCGGGGTAAAAGTGATACCCACGAGCGACCCATCCGGCCCCAGCAGGCGCGTCACCGTCTGGCCCCACGGCTCCAGCTTCGCCGCCAGCAGCACGCGATAGCCCCGCTCCTCAAGCTCCTTCGTCGCGGCCGCCACATCCTCGACATCGAACTCGATCCAGGTCCGCGGCGTGGGCAGATCATCCGGCCAGGTGTCGGTTCCGAAGCACGACTGCGCCGCGCCCGCCAGCGGCCAGAGCGCGAAATGCTTCACGCCGTCGAGCGCCTGTGTCGAGAGATAGGTATCATCGCCTTCGAGGGGCAACCCCAGCGTGTCCTGGTAAAACGCGCGATTCGCCGGCATGTCCGAGACAATCGGTCCGAAGCCGGCGACGAACAGTACTTTCATGACGCCCTCCCGATTCCATTGGATGGTGACACCTCGCGCACACCTCGCGCGCATACGTCAGCTATTCCGCATGGTGCGCTCGCGTTCGGAAGCGGGGGAAGATCTGCGGTCTGATATCACGACGTGTTGGCGTCGCGCGCTCTGACTCCCCCTCGCCTTGTGGGAGAGGGGGCGGGGGGGTGAGGTCGGTGCTCTACCGCCGCTTGCGGGGCAGATGCGCGACCCAGACGTAGAGCCAGCAGGCGCAGACGCCGCCGATCAGCGGACCGATCAGGTACGAGACGACATACGCGCCCCAATCAATCTTCACCGAGAAGAACAGGTCTACGATATCCGGCCCCAGCGCGCGGGCGGGATTGACCGGCGCGCCCGTCGCCGCGCCGATGAACATGATGACCGCCGCCAGCGCCATGCCGATGGCAAGGCCCGCCCAGCCGACCGGAGCGCGGCTATCCACCGCCGTCGCGATGATGGTGATGACCAGGATAAACGTTCCGAAGCCCTCGATGAACATGCCCTGCACGAGGCTCGTGCCGGGCGCCAGCGAGGGACCGCCCAGGTGGCCGACCTTCGCCGCCTCCTGCCCGTAGACGATGAGGATGCAGGCGGCGCCGATAATCGCCCCGATCACCTGCGCTACCACGTAGGGGATGACTTCTTCCCACGCGAAGCGCCCGACGCTCGCCAGGCCGATCGTCACCGCCGGGTTTACATGCGCCCCGGAGAC
>JANWHL010000252.1 GCA_025450405.1 Ktedonobacterales bacterium | reverse complement strand
GCCAGGGGCAGTGGGTGGCAGCGGCTCAACCGTAGGGCTATTATCGGAAGAACTGGTGGTCGTCCTTGAACGCGAGAGGCGGAGTCTCAACGGAACTGAGGTGGCAGCATGCGGGGGTATTCGTGGGTTGAATTCGCCATCCTATTTGGCGCGGCGGTGATCGGCATCGCCTGTGTCATGCCCTACACCCTGGAGCTCACGGGGGACGCGATCGCTAAGGCACGGGAGCGCATGCGCCAGCCCACGTGGGTAATCCTCCTGCTCCAGGGTGCGCAGAGCGTGGTGCTGTTCGGTGTGGCGACTGGCCTGGGCTTGATCCTCGCGCATCAGATCGGCCTGGGCGCGCCACTGCTGGAGGGGCTACTCGCGGGCAAGGCGGTGGGCACTCAGGCGCTGGCGATGCTAGCTCCGGCGCTAATCCTCGGCGCCGCTGCGTCGTTGGTCGTCCTGATCCTGGAGATCACGGTGTTCTGGCCGCGTCTGCCCCCGGCCATGCGGGATCAGGTTCCCATTCCGGCTCTGTGGAAGCGGCTGCTGGCGTCTTTCTACGGCGGAATCGACGAGGAGATTCTGCTCCGCCTGTTCGTGCTCTCGCTGCTGGCATGGCTGATCGGATTCGTCTGGCATCTGCCCGGCGGCGCGCCAACACTGGGGGCGCTCTGGGTCGCCAACGTTCTCGCCGCCGTGCTCTTTGGTCTGGGGCACCTGCCGGCGACCGCCGCGCTGGTCAAGGTAACGCCACTGCTGATCGTGCGGGCCATCTTGCTCAACGGCCTCATTGGCCTGGCCGCTGGCTATCTCTTCTGGGCCTATGGGCTCGAAGCGGCGATGCTGGCGCACTTCACCGGTGACCTCGTCCTCCATGGCGTTGGCGACTCCTTCGCGAAGTCTGTGCGCGCGTCACTGGCATCCAGGCGGGCGTGAGGGTGTGCGGCCGCCAACGAGTCGGATGAGGATGGGGGTGACCACGGGTGGGCGTAGTGGTGAAGCGAGGAGGCGGGAGAGACCTCACCCCCGGCCCCCAGTGGGGGACCCCACCCCCCATTGGGGGACCCCGGCCCCTCTCCTTGCGCGGAGAGGGGAGTCAGGCGCACGGCGCGCGCGGTGGAGGGTGGGCGGGGGTGGTGGGGCGAGGAGGCGGAATCGAAGGTCCGCGTGGAAGTCCGGTGGCGGCCGGCGGCGACTCAGCCATCGGCCTATTTTCGAGGAGATCCTGGCTGGCGAGGATGCGGTGGCTGGGGGCTGGCTGGCAACGAGACGGGTGGAAACGGGCGCGACCACGGGCGGGCGCGGTGATTGGGGGAGGAGGCGGAATGGAAGGTCCGCGGGTCATCAGGCTGCCGGAGCGGGGCTGATCGCTGAAGATTGGGTGCGACCACGGGCGAGCGCGCCAGCGAGGGGCGGGCGCGGTGGTTTGGCGAGGAGGCGGAATGGAGGTTCCGCGTCTCATCTTGAGCTGCGCGCGTCGCGTCGAGGCGGCGGACGCGGCGCGCGAAGGTCTGGCGGCCGCGCGGCCCTCGGGCTATTTTCAGCGGCATCTTGAGCTCCGAGCGTCGTGTGAAGGCGGCGAATGAGAGACGCGGAGGGCGGCGACGGCGCGGCAAATGCGGCGGGAAGGGGGGAACTGGGATGATCGCTGAAATGAGGGCGCAGGCGGCGGAGCCCACGCGGCCCACCGTCGGCATCCTCGGCATTCCGTATGATGCGGAGTCGTCGTTCCTGCGCGGGGCCGCGGCCGCGCCACCATTGATCCGCGCGGCGCTGTGGTCGCCGGCCTCGAACACCTGGAGCGAGACGGGGGTGGACCTCGCGGCGGTGGGCGCCATCGTGGACGCCGGTGACCTGGAGCTGGCCGACCCAGACGACCGCTCGAGCGGGACCCGCGACGCCATCACGGCGGCTATCGGCGCGCTGCTCAACCGCGGCGAGCGCCCGCTCATCTTCGGCGGCGACCACTCGATCACGTATCCCGTCCTCCGCGCGGTCCGTGCGCACCACCCGCGCCTCAGCATTCTGCACGTGGACGCCCACCCGGACCTCTACGACACCTTCGAGGGCGACCGCTATTCCCACGCCTGTCCGTTTGCCCGGATCCTCGAGGACGGCCTCGTGGACCGGCTCGTCCAGGTCGGCATCCGCGGCATGAACGGTCACCAGCGCGCCCAGGCCGAGCGCTTCGGCGTCGAGGTGGTCGATATGCGCGCCATCCACGCCGCGCCCGACTCTCTCGCCCAGATCAGCTTCACCATGCCTGTCTATCTCTCGCTCGATCTCGATGGCCTCGATCCGGGCTTCGCGCCCGGCGTTGCGCACCGCGAGCCTGGTGGGCTCTCGGTCCGGCAGGTGCTCGCGCTCATCCAGGGCCTCGCCCGGCGGCCCGACGCGCCAGTGATCGGGGCGGATATCGTCGAGTACAATCCGACTCGCGACCCGGAGGGTCTCACCGCGACGGTAGCGGCCAAGCTGGCCAAGGAGATGGCCACCGTCATGCTGGGTGAGCCAGGCGCGTGAAGAAGAAGCCAGGCGCCTGAAGACGCACCTGGAAGCCTCTGGCTACGAAGGCCACCGGCGTGGCCTGGGCGGAGAGGGTACAATACGCGACTCGAATGATGGCTGCCACGTTGGTGCCGCCGGGCGTCCACCGGACGCCGCTACGATTTTGGTGCCGCCAGGGATCCACCGGATGCCCCACGAGCCAGGCGCCATCCTTTGAGCGAGCGGGCGGCTGGAGGGTGGCGGGGAGCCACGGGGAGTGCGTTCCGGTTACTGGCGGGCAGATCGACAGAACTGTATCAGGTGCGCTTCGAAAACCCGCTGGGCGCGCCGCTTCCGCGACAGGGGCGCCGGCGGGCGACTATGCTCCGGGCCAGGAAACCGATAGCGAGCGTGCGACGCCCGAGCGGGCGAGCCCGCGCGGGCGTCAGGAGCAGGGGCCGGGCGCTGGAGTGTCCAGTGACGGCGTCGGGGGCACGTTCGATGTGACGGGCTACAGGCCGGTGGCGCTGGGCAGTTCGCCGCCAATCTCCGCGGCGGATGGAGGTGCTACGCTTTCCTCGGACGTGGGCTGGAGGAGTGGGGACTGCTGGCCCAGCACGCCGGGCATGCCGTCGTGGACGAGCGCCGATGCGGTGGACATGTCCGCGCGGGGATGGGGACCGGTCGCTCCAAAGCGGGGCCTCCCCAGGCGCTCCGCCGTCAGCCGGTCGCCCAGCCAGGGCACGCGGCGCAGTGCCACGCTCAGACGCGCGCGGGCGTCCGGGCCGGGCTCGGGGGCGTAGAAGAAGCCGAAGACGAAGCCGGCGTAGAGTCCGCGGCGGAACCAGCGCACGCGTCTGGTCACGGTCTGGGTGCCGCGAGCCACAGTTTGCCGCGCCTTCGCGGCGCTGGCCGACGCGGCATCGGCGTTGGCGGCTACCACCGCTCGGGCCGCGCGCAGCCGCGGGAGAGAGGGTCGCGGCAGGGAGAGGCTGGGGAGGGATAGACGGGGCACGGCGACCGCTGGTAGGTTCGGCAGGGCGTTGCGCGCGTCGCGCACACGGTCACCCAGGCCTGAGATCGAGTCGCCCATCTGGCCCCCGAGATCGCGGGCGCGGCTCGCCAGTGTGGACGCGCGGTCGCTCAGGTTGAGGCCGGCCATCTGGTCGCGGAGGGCGGAGGCGGAGTCGCCGAGGCCGCTGGCGCGGTCGCGCGCCCGCAGCCAGGCGGCGCTTGCGCTGGTGGCGAACCCTGTGGCGATGTCGTCGCGGGTTGGGAGGCTCGCACGGGAGGGCAGGGCGGCGGAGACGCGGCCGCTCAGATCGCTCGCCCGGGCACGTGATGATGTGCCGAGGTCAGTCACGCCGCTCGCGAGGCGCTCGCGCATCAGGTCCGCGGCGATGGCCGCCGCGGGTAGCCAGAGGCGCGCCTGGTCGCGGGCCGCCCCAGCGCGGGTCGCCAGTCCGGCACCCCCTCCAGAGCCCGCGGTCCGCACGGATCCCCAGGCCGAGCGGCCGAGGTCGCGTACGGCTCCCAGGCCCACGCTGGTCTGGGCCTGGCGCGCCTGGAGCCGCGCGCGCCGGCGCACGATCAGGTAGGTGGCGCCCGCCACCGCGGTCCCCGCCAGAATGCCGGCGGCCACAAGTCGCGCCAGGCGGGCCGGATCGCCGTCGGAGACAGGGGTGAGGGCGGCGCTGGCGCCACCGGATGGTGATGTGAGGGCGGGATCGCCGGCGGGCACCGGAGACGCGTCGTAGGGCACGACGACCTCCACCACGGTGATGGCCTCGTCTGGGGCGGTCAGGTCCTCGGAGGTCAGGTCGGCGTCACCGAGGTTCGCGCCGAGTGACGCGGAGGCAAGGAGGTCGTCGTCCGCCAGGTCAGAGGCGGGGAGGGCGTCGTCAGTGGCCGAGGCGGCCAGGTCGTCCGCGTACATTGTCGGCGACGCCTCCAGTGCTGGCTTCTCCAGGTCGGATGACGCCAACGCGTCGGCGGGCGGTGCGGGCGCGCCGCTCTCCGGGGTCGCGGGCGCGGCGCGTCCGGACGCCTGGGCGGTGGTCACCGCGAGATCGTCGTCGCCGTCGGAGAGCGGCAAGCCAGTGACAAACTCGACGGCGTCGGGCTCGATCTCGGTGATGCGCGGTGCCTCGGCGTCCATCCGGGAGATCTGGCCGGGCGGCACGGGCACGCCCTCTTCCAGGCCGGCGTACTTCTCGGGGTTGTAGGGTCGCGCCAGCTCCGGGTGCTCGGTCAGGTCGTTCTGGCCGAGGCTGAGACGGACCGTCCCGCTGGTGACCCGCGCGATGCGGTCGGCGGGGAGTTCGTATTCGCGGCCGTCGTCGCGGCGCACCACGAGATTGGTGATCTGACTGGTGTCGGGATCGACGATGATTTGTTCGACCTCACCGAGCGGGCCATCGGTGCCGACGACTTTGGCCCCGCGCTCGATGCGTACCTGTCGCGTGCCGTTGCCCCGCGCGTCGGGCGGCTGTTGTGTCTGCATGGGCATTTCCTCCACCTCTCGCCCGCGGCGTGCCACGCCGACGGAGCGGCGGTCTTCACGTGACGGGGGCACAGACGCTCTGTGTGTATCTCGGGCTCCGCTCGCAAGAGCTGGACCAGAACGGCGCCAGGTCGAAGATGTCCGGGCGGCCAGAAGTGTAGCGGTCTGGAGTGGCGGTACTCCCACTCATCCGTAATACGGAACGGCGTGTATCCAATCTGTGGACGCCGTGCCGTCCAGGCACGCATGCGCACTTATCCACCCAGATCGCTGGTTCATCCTCTACGGAGGGGGCCACATGTATGGAAGGGGCCGCATGAAGCTCGAGGTTGGGCAGCCGGCGCCCCAATTCGCCGCCAAGGACCTCTATGGCCGGCCGGTTTCGCTGGCCAACTACGCCGGGTCGTATTTGCTGGTGTCGTTCTACCGCTTTGCCGTCTGTCCGCTGTGCAATCTACGCATGTGGCACCTCATCCGCCGCTATGCGGACTACCAGCGGCAGGGGCTCAATATCCTGGCGTTCACGGAGTCCGCACCTGAGAACGCGCATGGCTATTTGGACCGCCTCCAATGTCCTTTCCCGATCGTGGCCGACCTCACCAGCCGGGTCTACGCCGAGTACGGCCTGGAAACGTCGCCGTTCGGTGTGGTACGCGCGTTACTGGGCCGGCAGGCCGCCTATCTGGAGGCGTCGCGCTTGAATATTGGTGGGTGGAACATCCTGCGCATGGATGGGGTGTTTACGCGTCTGCCCGCCGACTTCATCATCGGGCCCGATCAGCGCGTCGCGCTGGCGTATTATGGGCGCGACTCGGGCGATTTCCTGCTCTTTGACCGTCTGGACGCGGTCCTGAGCGCCCGGCCGCGGCGGGCACCCGCGGGGTGGCCCGCCGTCCAGCCCGGCGGGGCCCGCGCGAGCATGCCGTCGCCGCCAAGCTACTGGTCTCTGCCTGGCGCGCTGTCACGCCCGGAGACGCCATCGCCGCCGGGCGCGGCGCCGTTTCCAGGCTTGCCCCCGCGGCCGGGTGCGTGATCGTCGGTCGATGCACCCACGGCGCCCTTGCGGCCGGATAGTTGGTTGTCGGCGGGTGGGTCCTCCGGGACGAACCTCGGGCGGGGTCACGGCTGGCCGGGTCAATGGTCGTGATGCGGAACCTCACCCCCCAGCCCCCAGTGGGGGACCCCAGCCCCCAGTGGGGGACCCTAGCCCCCTCTCCATTGCGATGGTGAGGGGGAGTCAGGCGCACGGCGCGCGCGGTGGAGGGTGGGCTGGGGTGACTGAGAACGAGGGCACCCAGGCGGGCGTTGTGGCCGAGGGCGGGCG